>NZ_JAMYXC010000109.1 GCF_024159025.1 Limimaricola litoreus | reverse complement strand
GCAAGCGCCACGACACGGCGGCTCCGCAGGACCTCGAGCGCCGGCGCGACGGTCCGCGCCGAGAGCCCGGTGGCCACGGGGCGCCCCTCGGCATCGAGAAAATGCCCCAGAATCTCGCCCACCGCGCCGCCGCGCGTCACTTCGCGGATCTCCTCCGCGCGGATCATCCGGCTTGCCACCAATTGCGCGTCGGGCTCGGTCGTGCCGATGCCGACCAGCATCAAATCGGCCTGCGCGGCCATGTCGAAAACCTCGCGCACACCGGACTGGGCCAGCAGCACGTCGCGGTCGGCGCTCGAATTGGCAAAGAAGGGCAGCGGCAGCACATAGGCCTCGGCGCCGCTGCGGCCCGCCAGCCGGTGCATCACGTCGTGCGGATTGGCGGCATAGTTGCGCGCGAGCCCGCCCAGAAGCGACACGAAGCGCGATCCCATGGCATCGAAGGGGGGCATGGATTCGACCGCGGCGGCCAGCGTCCGCCCGTGTCCGATGCCAATGACCCCCCCCGGGTGCTGGGCGATCTCACGCTGCAGGAAAGCGGCACCCGCGGGGCCGAGCGCCCGCAGCGGCAGCCCCGGCTCACCCAGATCCGGCACCACCTCGCAGCCGCGCAGTCCAAATCGACCGGTCAGCTGCGCCTCCAACCGCGCGCAGTCGGCAATCTCGCCGACCACGGAGACCTTTACCGCACCGTTCTGCGCCGCCCAGTTGACCAGCCGATGCGCCTTGACGGGCGAGACGCCGATGCGCTCGGCCACCTCGGCCTGGGTCAGCCCGCCCGCGTAGTGCAGCCAGGCCGCCCGGATCGCCAGGCTCTCGTCGATCTCGCGTCGCTTCGCTGTCGTCGCCATGGCGCCGAAACCCTGCAATAAATTTCCAATATGGACATTTATTGCACCAACCTCCTCCGTCGGTCAAGTTAATATAACCCGCATATAACATGGGGTCGGCTCATCTCGCTCGCCCATAGAAGACGTCTACAACCCCCGTCCGAAGCCATGAACTGCCGTAAATTTCATGCTACATAAGCAGTCTTGCTCGTGACAGATGCAAGCAGGGATGCGCTTTATTGCCTGCGGCGCAAATTCTTTCATAATAACGTTGACAGACGGACGCCGTCTTAACATTATCATCACACGCCCAGCTTCCCGCCGGGCCAGGCGGAGCCGGCAGGAAGACCGGGCTGCTGCAAGTGGAGGAAGGCGTCACGCGCCGCAGCCAATCTGTTGCATCGGGGCCGCGCCGAGCTGTGAGCCCCCGTAAGTCACACCGGGATCCGTCCCGATCCGGAGGCCAGAGCCATGACCATGAAGGCCGATATATCCGAACCGCGGCGCCGCGGCGGCTGGAAGATCGCCGCAGCCATCGGTGCTGCGACCCTGCTTCTCGCCGCGATGGCGCTCGACACCAAGGTGGTGGTGCTGGGCTCCGAGGAGGATCTGCGCGAGCAGGCCTTCTCGCCCGAACGCTACGGCGTCGAGACGTTCCCGAGCGTCCGCGGCAGCATCCGCGACCGCGCCATCCCGGCCGCGGAGCTGGCAGAGGCCGTGCTGGCCGACCGCACCGCCGCCGCCGAGACCTACGGCGTGGGCTCCGGCACCGGCGCGGTGATACCGGTGCGGCTTGCCGGCACGATGGGCGAGGCGAAATCGGGCATCTATACCGTCGAGGTGCCCGATATGCCCGACGAGATCACCGTGCGGGTGCAGACCGGCCCCGCCATCAACGGCACCGAGCTGCGGGACGCGACCGGCGATATCGAGTTCGGCCAGTTCAAGAACCAGATCGAGTTCCAGAACGCCGGCGCCGCGCTCAACGACGCGATGAAAGCGGAGGTGCTCGGGGACATCGACACCGCCGCGCTCTCGGGCCGCGAGGTCGAGATCACCGGCGCCTTCCGGCTGATCAACCCCAAGAACTGGCTGATCACCCCGGTCGAGATGGCGGTCAAATGAGCGGCGCCGGCACCACCGGGGAGGCCGTGCTGCAGGCCCGCGACGTCGCCAAGTCCTATGGCAACGTCCAGGCGCTCAAGGGCGTGAACTTCGACGTGCATCGCGGCCAGGTCACCACGCTGTTCGGCGAGAACGGCGCCGGGAAATCGACGCTGATGAAGATCCTGTCCGGCGTGATCCGGCCGACCTCGGGCGAGATCCTTCTCGACGGGCGGCCGGTCGCCTTTCACTCCACCACGGAGGCGCGCGACCTTGGCATCTCGATCATCCACCAGGAGCTCAGTCTCGCGCCCAATCTCAGCGTGCGAGACAACATCTTCATGGGCCGCGAGATCACCACCGCCACCGGCGTCGATTACGCCGAGGAGGAGCGCCAGACCCGCGCGCTGATGGAGGAGCTGGAGGAGGACATCGACCCGCTGACCCCGGTCGAGGATCTGCGTCTCGGCCAGCAGCAGGTGGTCGAGATCGCCCGTGCGCTGTCGGTCAATGCCCGCATCCTGATCATGGACGAGCCGACCTCCGCCCTCTCGGCCTCGGAGGTCGAGGTGCTGTTCAAGGTGATCCGCGATCTCAAGGCGCGGGGCGTCTCGATCGTCTATATCTCGCATCACCTCGAAGAAGCCCTGCAGATCACGGATCACGCCGTGGTGCTGCGCGACGGCACGATGACCGCGCGGGCGCCGCGCTCCGAGATCGATCTCGAATGGATCGTCCGCAACATGGTCGGTGAGAACTTCGATCTCGGCTCGCCGCCCGAAGGCCATGCCATAGGCGATGTGGCGTTGAAAATCGACGGCCTCAGCGTTCCCGACGCCTCGGCGACAGGACGATCGGCGGTCGATGGTCTGTCGCTCGAATTGCGGGCGGGCGAGATCGTCTGCCTTTACGGGCTGATGGGCGCGGGCCGCACCGAAATGCTCGAATGCATCGCGGGACGGCTGCCCAAATCCGGTGGCCGGGTGCTCCTGGAGGGGCGCGAGCTGGGCCGCGCCAGCATCGCCGAGCGCATCGCGCGCGGCCTCGTGCTGGTGCCCGAGGACCGGCAGCGCGACGGGCTGGTGCAGACCATGAGCGTCGGCGAGAACCTGTCGCTGGCCTCGATCGGGGCCTTCACACGCGGCCTGTTCACCTCGCGCAAGCGCGAGAGGGATCTGGTCGACACGTCGATCCGCAACGTCACGATCAAGACCGATGGCGGCCAGGCCGCGATCGGATCGCTGTCGGGCGGCAACCAGCAGAAGGTGGTGATCGGCAAGATGCTGGCCACCAACCCGCGCGTGGTGATGCTCGACGAGCCCTCGCGTGGCATCGACATCGGCGCCAAGGCCGAGGTGTTCCGCCTGCTGGCCGAGGGCGCGCAGCGCGGGCTGGCGGTGATCTACTCGACCTCGGAAGTGGGCGAATGCCTGTCGATCGCGCATCGCATCATCGTCATGCGGCGCGGCAAGATCTCGGCCGAATTCGGCCCCGACGCCACGAAAGAGCAGATCATGGCCGCCTCCGGCGAGGCCGTGGTCGCATGAGCAACAGCAACATCGGAGTCATCGCCATGACCGACACCGGCACCATCCACAAGCGCGCGCGCGGGCTATTCGGCAACGGCTTCGACCTCGGGCGGCTTCTGCTCGAAGGCCGCGCCTTCTTCGCGCTGATCGCGATCATCATCACCTTCTCGATGCTGTCGCCCTTCTACTTCTCGACCGGCAACTTCCTGATCATGGCCAGCCACGTGGCGATCTTCGGCCTGCTGGCGGTCGGGATGATGCTGGTGATCCTCACCGGCGGCATCGATCTTTCGGTCGGCTCGACCCTGGGCCTTGCCGGGGTGGTCGCGGGCTTCCTGATGCAGGGCGTGACGCTCGAAGGCCTCGGCGTGGCGCTCTACCCGCCGGTCTGGGTCGTGGTGATCCTGACCTGCGCGGTCGGCGCGCTGGTCGGTCTGGTGAATGGCGTGCTGATCGCCGTCTTCAAGGTGCCCGCCTTCGTCGCGACGCTCGGCCTTCTCTATGTCGCGCGCGGCGTGGCGCTGCTGATGACCGACGGCCTGACCTACAACAATCTCGGCGGCAAGCCCGAGCTCGGCAATACCGGCTTCGACTGGCTCGGTTTCAACCGCGTCTTCGACGTGCCGATCGGTGTGCTGGTTCTGGCCGCGGTCGCACTCGGGGCAAGCCTGCTGCTGAACCGCACCGCCTTCGGGCGCTGGGTCTACTCCACCGGCGGCAACGCCCGCGCTGCCGAGCTGTCCGGCGTGCCGGTCAAGCGGGTGACGGTGCTGGTCTACGTGCTGTCGGGCATCTGCGCCGCCATCGCGGGGCTCGTGCTGAGCTCGCAGCTCACCTCCGCCGGCCCCACCGCCGGCACCACCTATGAGCTGACCGCGATCGCCGCGGTGGTGATCGGCGGCGCCGCCCTGACCGGCGGACGCGGCAATATCCGCGGCACGCTGCTGGGCGCCTTCGTGATCGGCTTCCTGTCGGATGGCCTCGTGATCATCGGCGTGAGCTCCTACTGGCAGACCGTCTTCACCGGCGCCGTGATCGTTCTCGCCGTGCTGCTGAACTCGATCCAGTACAGCCATCGCCGCCCCTCCTCGGCGGCGAAGCCCAAGACTTCCGCGACCCAAGGCTCGAAGGCCTGAGCGCGCAAGACCGCCGGGAAACCGGCAGACCAACACCAGCCACCCCAGGGAGAGAGAAAACCATGCCAACCAAACGCACCATCCTGCTTGCCGGCGCTGCCGCGATCGCCACCCCGCTTCTCGCCGGCGCCGCCATGGCGCAGGATCAGGGCCTGATCTCGATCATCGTCAACGATCCCTCGAACCCCTATTGGTTCACCGAGGGCGAGGTCGCCCGCGCCACCGCAGAGGAGCTCGGCTACGAAGCCGCCGTCGCCTCCCACAAGGGCGACACCAACACCGAGAGCAACCTGGTCGACACCGCGATCACCAACCAGGCCAAGGCGATCATCCTCGACCCGGCCAATGCCGACGGCTCGGTCGGCGCGGTGCGCAAGGCGGTGGACGCGGGCATCCCGGTCTTTCTCGTCAACGCCGAGATCAACGAGGCCGGCCTCGCCAAGGCGCAGCTGGTCTCGAACAACGCCCAATGCGCCGCCGACGGCGCGATCAAGTGGATCGAGCTGGTGGGCGACAGCGGCAAGTATGTCGAGTTCTTCGGCAACCCCGCCGACAACAACGCCGCCACCCGCTCCAATGGCTACGAGACGGTGCTGAGCCAGTATCCCGATCTGGAGAAGGTCGCCGAGGAGGTCGCCAACTGGGACCGCACCCAGGGCTATAACAAGATGCAGTCGATCCTGCAGGCCAACCCCGAGGTCGATGCCATCATCTCCGGCAACGACGAGATGGCGCTCGGCGCCATCGCGGCGCTCAAGGAGGCGGGCAAGCTCGAGGGCGTGGTGATCGGCGGCTTCGACGGCAACCCCGACGCGGTGGACGCGGTCAAGGCGGGCGAGCTTGCCTATACCGTGCTGCAGCCGGTCGCGGTCTTCGCCGAGGATGCCGTGCGGCAGGCCGATCACTTCATCCAGAACGACGAAACCATGGTCGACCAGGAGAAGCAGCTCTTCGGCTGCGAGCTGATCACCTCCGACAATGTCGAAAACTACACCGCGCCTTTCGTGCTGGAGCAGTGATCCTCCCTGCGCGCCGCTGCCTGGCGGCGCGCCCTTCTTGCGATGGCGGCTGGTCCGGCCAACCGCCATCGCTATGATGGAGAGATCATGACACGACCCATTCCCTCGCCCGCCCCCGCCATGCTGACCCTTCTGGGAGAGCAAGTGCCGGCCGACAGCCGCCAGGCACGTCAGCTGGAGCGGCGGCAACGCATGACCGAACTGGTCATGGCCGAAGGCACGATGCGGATCGAGGATCTGACCGAGCGTTTCGGTGTCAGCCTGATGACGGCGCATCGCGATCTCGATGACCTCATCGCACGCGGCCTGCTGCGCAAGAGCCGCGGGCTGGTCACGGCGGCTCCGAGCGGGTTGGCCGAAGCCTCCGATGTCTATCGCGCGAGCCAGAAAACCGCCGAGAAAGCGGCGATCGCGCGCGAAGCCGCCAAGCTGATCGAGCCGGGTCAGGCGATCTTCATGGACGATTCCACCACGGCGCTGCAGATGGTGCCGTATCTGGGCGATCTGGCCCCGCTCACGATCATCACCAACGGCCTGACCCTGATGGGGGCCCTGCGCGGCCAACGGGACCTGACCCTGATCGGGCTGGGTGGAGAGCTGCACAACTGGTGCAACGCCTTTCTCGGCCGAATGACCACCGGCGAGGTTGCGCGGCTGAGAGCGGATACCGTGTTTCTGTCCATGTCGGCCATCGACGGCGATGTCGTGCTGCACCAGTTCGCGGAGGTGGTGGACGTCAAGCGCGCGATGTTCGATGCCGCCGCTCGGCGGGTCCTGCTGACCGATCACAGCAAGTTTGGCCGCCGGGCCCTGCACGCCATGGCCCGGATCGACGAGTTCGACGTCGTGATCACCGATCAGGGCACACCGGTGGAGATCCGCGAGGCCATCGCGGCGCAGGGCGTCGAGGTGATCGTCGCCCCGCTTTAGAGCGCTCAGACCTCCAGATCGGCGATGGCCAGGACCGCCGCGGCCGCCTCTCGGCCCTTCTTGACGAAATGCGCGGTATAGAAGCCGCGATGCTCGGTCGTGTCCTGGAAGTGATGCGGCGTCAGCGATACCGAGAACACCGGCACACCGGTCTCCATTTGCGCCTGCATCAGACCCGACACCACGGCCTGTGCTACGAAATCATGCCGATAGATGCCGCCATCCACCACCAGCGCCGCCGCGACCACCGCGTCGAAGCGGCCGGTCTGCGCCAGCCGCTTGGCCAGCAGCGGCATCTCGAAGGCGCCGGGCACCTCGAAGGGCGTCACGGCAGCGGCGCGGCCGCTTTCGGCAATGGCGGCGTCGAAGCCGTCCTGCGCGCGGTCGACGATGTCGGCGTGCCAGCGTGCCTTGATGAAGGCGATTGAAAGATCGGTCATGGCTATCTCCCTGTCAGTCCGGTCGATCAGGGGACGCGCAGCGGCAAGCGTGGCGGTGCCGATCGGCCCGCCCCGCTTTATCCGTTCCCTCTCATCCGGACTATGACCGTCGGCGCCGGAATTTCACCGGACTCTGCTGACCCCGGCCATGCGGCCGGGGCGCTCGCGGGCTTTCACCGCCGGTGGGGAGTTTCACCCCGCCCCGAGAACATGCGTGATCTGCCCCGGATCGGCATCCGGGGCAAGGCCCCTCAGCGGGTCTCGTGATAACGCGCGTCGAGCGCGTCGATGGCTTTCACATTGTCGGCCGACTTGCCTTCGGGGTCGAAGGCGGCGCCGAGAAACGCATCGGCGATGTCCTTGGCCAGCTCCGCCCCCACGACGCGCGCGCCCATGGTGATGATCTGCGCGTTGTTCGAGGTCGCGGCCTTGCCGGCCGAATAGGTATCATGGGTCTGCGCGGCGCGGATGCCCGGCACCTTGTTGGCCGAGAGGCACACGCCGATGCCGGTGCCGCAGCACAGGATCGCGCGCTCGTATTCGCCCTCGAGCACGCCCTGGCAGACGCGGTCGGACAGGTCGGCGTAGAATTCGCCGCCCTGGGGCGGTGTGGACAGGTCGGACACGTCATGCCCCTTGACGCTCAGATGTTCGGCCAGCGCCTTGACCAGCGGCACGCCCGCGCTGTCGCCTGCGATCGCGAGTTTCATGATGGATCTCCTTCCGGATTGAATCAGATGACGGCGGCACAGCGGCGCAGGATGTCGAGATACCCCGCGACCTCCCAGGCCGAGCGCCCGATGAACAGCCCGTCGATCGCGGGCCGGGTGATGAGTTCGGCGCAATTGCCGTGGTTGACGCTGCCGCCATAAAGGCAGGGCAGCGGCCGCCCCGCGATGCGGGCCGAGACCTCCTTGATGCGGGCATGACGCGCCTCGGCATATTCGGCCGAGGCCGGCACGCCGCCCTCGCCGATCGCCCAGACCGGCTCGTAGGCCAGCAGGATGCCGGCCCCCTTCTGCCCCTCGTCGAGCCGCGCCAGAGCGCCCTCGACCTGCGCGGCCAGCACCGCGTCGGCGCGGCCCGCCTCCTTTTCCTCGGCGGTCTCGCCGATGCAGATCAGCGGCATCAGCCCGTGCCGGATGGCGGCCTCGGTCTTCAGCCCTACCGTCTCGTCGGTCTCGGCGAAATGGGCGCGGCGCTCGGAATGGCCCAGCTCGACGATGTCGAGCCCGCAATCGGTCAGCATCGGCGGCGAGATCTCGCCCGTCCAGGCGCCTTGATCCGCCCAGTGCATGTTCTGGGCGCCGACCTTCACATCGCTCTTCGCCAGCATCGCGGCCACTTCGCGCGCGGCGGTGAAGGGCGGGATCACGAAGCGCTGGATTCGCGGATCGCTTCCGGCTTCCGCCAGCCCTTCGGCAAAGGCGCGGGCCTCGGCCAGCGTCTTGTTCATCTTCCAGCTGGTGCCGATCCAGAGCCGGTCGTCCATGTCAGTCCCCTTCCGCGAAATGTAGCCTGATGCCGTCCTGGCGCAGCGCCTCGGCGCGGGCGCGTTCCAGCGCGTCGCTGGTCACCACACCGTCGAAATCCTCCAGATCGGCCAGGAGATGAAGCGCCATGCGCCCGAATTTCTGATGATCCACCATCAGGTAGCGCCGCGCCGCCGAGGCGATCATCGCCCGCTTGACCCCCAGCACCTCCTGGTCCTGATGAAAGGCGCTCCGCCCCGAGACTGCCGAGGAGGAGAGGAGCGCCATGTCGGCGCGCAGGTCGCGCAGAGCGGTTTCCGTCAGCACGCCGAAAAAGCCGTTGAACTTCGACGCGTAATTGCCGCCGAGCGCGATCAGTTCGATGCCCGGCTTGCCGGACAGGTCGGAGATCAGCCCCAGATTGTTGGTGATCACGGTAAGCGGCCGGATCGCCGCCAGATGCGGCGCCAGGGCCTGGCTGGTCGATCCGTCATCGACCATCACGCTCATCCCCGGCTCGACGAAGCCAGCGGCATGCCGGGCGATCCGCGCCTTTTCCTCGCCCGCCATGCGCGCGCGATAGCGGAAATCGCTCTCGAACTGGCCCGAGGATTCGAGCGTCGCGCCGCCGCGCAGCTTGCGCAGCCGCCCCTCGGCCTCCAGCGCGTCGAGATCGCGGTGGATCGTCATCTTCGACACGCCGAAGTGCTCCGCCAGCGCCTCGAGGGTGGCGCTGCCCTGCTCGACCAGCATCTCAACGATCTCGTGGCGGCGGTCCTCGGGTCTCAAATGAAATATCCTTGTCTTCTTGTCCGAGGAAATATCACAGGCTTACCGCCATTACAACATCATACATGTGATATTGTGATTTACAGTTGTGATATTTGTGATCTTCCGCTAGGAAATCTCACGACTCGTACAGGGAGCTTCCGATGACCGAACACGCCCCGGCGCTGGCCCGCGCCGCCACCGATGCTCGCGCCTTCGCGCTGGCCAACTGCATCCGCGCGCTCGCCATCGACGGTGTCGAGGCCGCGAATTCCGGCCATCCCGGCGCGCCGATGGGCATGGCCGAAGCGGCCACCATGCTCTGGACGCGGCACATGAAATTCGACGCCGCGCGGCCCGACTGGCCCGACCGCGACCGCTTCGTGCTGTCGAACGGCCATGGCTCGATGCTGCTCTATGCGCTGCTGCATCTCACCGGCTTCGAGGACATGCCGATCGAGGAGCTGAAGAACTTCCGCCAATGGGGCGCCCGGACCGCCGGCCACCCCGAATACGGCCATTCCGCGGGCGTCGACATTACGACCGGCCCGCTGGGACAAGGTCTCGCCGGTGCGGTCGGCATGTGCATGGCGGAGGCGCATCTTGCGGCGCGTTTCGGCCGCGAGGTGGTCGACCACCGCACCTGGGTGTTCTGCGGCGATGGGTGCCTGATGGAGGGCATCAGCCAGGAGGCGATCTCTCTGGCCGGTCACCTGAAGCTGGACAGGCTCTGCGTGCTCTACGACGACAATGGCATCTCGATCGACGGCGCCATCGACAAGGCCTTCACCGAGGACACCACCGGCCGCTTCGAGGCGGCCGGCTGGCAGGTGATCGCCTGCGACGGCCATGACGTGGCCGCGCTCGATGACGCGATCACGCGCGCCAAGGCCGAGACGGCCCGCCCGACGCTGATCCGCATGCGCACGGTGATCGGCCTGGGCTCGCCCAACAGGGCCGGGACCGCCGCCTCGCATGGCGCGCCGCT
>NZ_JAMYXC010000123.1 GCF_024159025.1 Limimaricola litoreus | reverse complement strand
AGACGGGTGGAGGCATCGCGCGCCAGCGCCGCACGGCGCGGCGGCGACAGCGCCTCCATCGCAGGGACCAGCGCCACCACGCGCTCGACCTCCCGCGCGGCTCCCGCCTCGCGGTCGAGCCGGTCCCGCTCGAAGGACAAAAGGCCCAGCGCTACCAGATTGGCCGCCACCAGTGCCACCGCCAGCAGCAGGGCGAAGCGCCCGGCCAGCCCGGTCGGCAGGAGCCGCCCCCATGTCACGTCACCACCTCGGCATCCGCCGCCAGAAGGTAACCGCCGCCCCATTCGGTGAGGATCAGCCGCGGGTGCTTGGGGTCCTCCTCGATCTTGCGGCGCAGCCGGCTGATCTGATTGTCGATCGCGCGGTCGTAGGCCTTGGCCTCGCGCCCGGCCATGTGGTCGAGCAGGCGCGAGCGATCAAGCACGGTGCGCGGCGCGTCGAGCAACAGGCCCAGCAGCCGGCTCTCGCCCGAGGTCAGCTCGGCGTGGCGCCCGTCCTCGTGATCGAGGCTGCGAGCCGCCGGGTCATGGGTCCACCCCGCGAAACGACGCGGCGTGGCGTCGAGCACAGGCGCCGCGGGCGGCGCCCGGCGCAGCACCGCGCGCACCCGCGCCAGAAGCTCGCGCGGGTTGAACGGTTTGGTGACGTAATCATCCGCCCCGAGCTCCAGCCCGACAATGCGGTCGGTCTCGTCGGCCATGGCGGTCAGCAGGATCACCGGCGGCCCGCCCTGCGCCACGAGCCAGCGACACAGGCTCAGCCCATCCTCGCCCGGCATCATGACGTCGAGCACCACGAGGCTGATGCGCGCCTCCTCGATCGCGCGGCGCGCCTCGGCCGCGCTCGCGGCGAGGCGGACGCGGTAGCCCTGTTTCTTGAGATATTGCCCCAAAGGCTCGCGGATGTCGCGTGCGTCATCGACGACGAGGATCTGCATCTCGGCGGTGTCGCTCATGGTGTGATCTCCTGCGGGCCCGGACCCTCGTTCTAGCGCCCCGCCGCGGGGGCTGGCCAGCGTCCTTGCCCGACCTTTCGGGAGAGTTTTGTCGCCATATGTAACCGCGCGCGTCGCAACGCGCTTGCCAGCCCGGCGCGGTCTGGATACATCGGCCCCGGGGCCGGCTTAGCTCAGCTGGTAGAGCGTCTGATTTGTAATCAGGGGGTCGGGGGTTCGAGTCCCTCAGCCGGCACCACAATATCCTCCAACACGCTGTTTCGCCTCGGCTTTTAATCGGATCAAGCCAAGGCGTAGCACATGTCGGAGTACATTTCTGCTCCCCATTGCTTCCTCAAGGACGGCATCTTCTACTTCCAGCGTCGGGTGCCGACAGAACTGAGATGCCACTACACGTCATCGAAGATCTCGTATTCGCTACGAACGAGGTCAGCACGGGTGGCAGCTGCACGAGCCATACGAGCCGCGAGCCAACTCGACGAATACTGGTACCACCTGCGCAGCCAGGATGCGGATCTCCCGGGCAAGCACATGCTGCGTCCGGGTGTGACTGGTCCTGGCCGAAGGGCTTCTGACGGCGTTGGTGTCAACGCCGACTGTATGAGCCTCTCCGAGGCTGTGGTGACATACTTGCGGCTCAAGGGCGACGGAAAGGGGATCACCTTTCACCGGGCCGCGGAGAGAGCATGCGGCTATGTGATTGACACATACGGCGACAAGTCTCTCATAAGCTACACGAAGGCGGACGCTAACGCTTTTCGTGATGCACTGATCGCCCGGGGCATGGCTGGCAGCAGCATCACGCGGGTCTTCGGCACCGTGAGGTCGATCATCAACTTCGCCGCCAACGAAGAGGGGATCGAACTGACGAACCCCTTTGGCAAGGTCTACTACGACCGATCCGCAGGCGTATCGGACCGCTTGCCTATCCCGCTCGAAGCCATCCGTGCCGTACAGGCCGAATGCTATCGCTTGGACGACGAGATGCGCTGGCTGGTGGCTTTGGTCGCGGATGCGGCTAGCAGAGGCGGCGGGACTACTCCGCGAAGACATCGTGCAGGACGCCGAGGGCAACTACACGGCCCGGATCACCCCACATCCGTGGCGTAGGCTCAAGACGGCTGGCAGCACGAGGGAAGTCCTACTTGTCGGATCTGCTCAGTGGGCTGCTAAGCGGCTGCTGGCCGCTCATGGTGGTTCGGGCTTCGCCTTTCCACGCTACAACAAGACCGACACCACGAACGCCAACGCCGCCAGCGCGGGCCTCAACAAGTGGCTCAAGGCTTACGTGCCTGAGGGGGCGACCATACACAGTTTTCGGCATTCGATGCGTGACCGACTGCGTGCAGTGGAATGCCCTGCCGACATCATCGACCAGATCGGCGGCTGGCAGACCGAAGGCGTTGGGCAAGGATACGGCCAGGGCTATCCAGTGGACGTGTTGCACAAGTGGCTACGGTTCGCGGCGCTACGCGGGGCTTGAATGTCGTCTTGGCAAAGTGGGAACCGGATTACTCTTACCCTGTAAAAGGTCATGGCTGCAGTCTCACCAGCCCTAAGCAAATATTTTACCACTTGGAAAAAAGTCTTCAAAATGCCTGTTTCATTAGCAAGTTGCGCCTTGATTGAGCAGCAATGGTATCGAGCAAGTCAAAGAGGAGGATATCCGAATGACGATCTCGACTATTGGCCAGCAGCTCGACCCGCTCTGGCAAGCCGCGCAGAATGCCGCATCCGCGACCCCGACCACTACTTCGACTGACCCCTCGCCTTCTGGCGGAACACAAACTTCCCCCGCAATCATCATGGATATTTCCGGGGAAGACAGCAGTGACGCCGCCAGTACGACGACCATGACGAAGGCGGAGCGAGACGCGGCGAAGAATGCTCTGAAGGCCCAAGAAGAAGCGGCAGAGGCTCAGGCGAAGGCCGAAGAGGAAGCACTCGAAGCGGCAGAGAAAGCCGCCAAGGAGGCCGAGAAGGCCGCGGAAGGCGCTGCGAAGGCGGAAGCCAAAGCCGCTGAGGAAGCAGCGGAGGCGCAAGCCAAGGCCGAGGAAGAGGCACTTGAAGCTGCCGAAAAGGCAGCCAAGGCAGCCGCTAAGGAGGCAGAAGATCTGGCCGAGGCTCAGGCCAAGGCCGACAAGGAAGCTGCCGAAACTGCTGCAAAGGCGGCCAAGAACGCCCCCGAGGGTGAAGGTGATCCGGTTGCCGGGCCTGCAAGAGCAGCTGCCGCGCAAGGAGCGGATGGGGCCAAAGCGAATGGCTTCAACGAAGAGGCCAGCACCGTCGCCAGTCGCGCCTCAGAGAACTCCAGGGCCTCTGAGCGAGCTGGCCCGAAGGAGAAGGGTTGGAACAAGGTTGATGACTCGGTGACCGCGGCTGTTCGTCCCGAGCAAGCCCAAGAGGCCGAAGAGGATGTGGACATTGCCGCATCGCGTGCAGCTGCCGAACGGGTACAAGCCAAGATGATGCAGGAGTCCGTTATCTCCCTGATCGGCAGTACCGACAAAGTGGGCATCACGCTCAAGCCTATCGACAACGTATCAACGGAACGAGCGGGAGACTCCTACGCAGCGGCCACGCCCAAGCCGGACGCAGCAGAAGCCATGCAGCGCGTATCGGTGGCAGCCTGACGTAGAAAGGACCGGAACACACGTCGTTCCGGTCCACCCCTCCGCCTACCACGCCGCATATCCTTGACGGTCCTGAGAAGCCTACCCCAGGCCAGAAGGTCCTAAAGGTGGGTATGAGAGGAAGTGGGTCACAGCTATGGATAGGCCGTCCTCGCCTCTGCTGCTCGGGCAAATAAGCTGATCCACGCCGTGACCCGCGCGGCTTACCGATGCAGAACTCGTCAAACCACAGCTAATGCTTACCAGAAGTAGCCTAGTTTCCCTAAGGGAAGTACCCCTCTCTGAGCGGATTGGTACGAGGCCGGACGCAACTCCGAAGCGGTGTATACTCCGACATGTGCTACGCCTTGGCTTGATCCGATTAAAAGCCGAGGTGAAACAGCGTGTTGGAGGATATTGTGGTGCCGGCTGAGGGAGTTCTGTTCTCGCTACGGGCACCGGCAGCACTCCACGCCCCAGCAAAACAAGGCCTATCCGTATTCGCGCTGGGCGGTCAACAGGCGCGAACGGTGCTACGGTTGGTGCTACGGCTTGCAGGTGGCGGGGCTTCGGCTGTGGGTGGCTCGATGATGGCCTGCTGCTGCCGGGAGAGGCCGTGGTGGGCCGAACCTCGGGAGGAGTCCTGAGAAGGCCATGGAAAGTCATCTCGTGGCTTAGCGGCCTCACCCCCTGCGGCGGACAGGATGGCGCTGTACGAGTCGCTGAAAGGCTCTCTGTGGAAGTGCTGGACGGGAGGGGGCGAGTGCCACCCCGGGGGGTGTGGGGATATCGTGTACAGCCTCGACCGGCGAAGGGGGATGGAGGTCGTCAACCGGTAAAGGTTCAAGGGGCGGGAGCGGAGGTCGAGGTGCTGTATGGAAGGGAGAGCGGCTGCTTGACGATCCTACCCGCAGGAGAGGGACACGGGTTGATGCATCTAAGTCATATTTGTATTGGGAAGGGCGGCCCCCCAAGGGCCGATCCTGACCCCCTCAACTGAGGGAATACCTGACTTCAGATGAGGCTTCAGCCGTGGCTGCAAACATCCCGAACCCGACCAATCGCCGTGAATACCGCTACAACCGCTTCTTCCAGATCGTGGATCAGGTCGTGCAGGAGATCCAAGACGGCGTTGTTGCAGAACCCAGGCTTAGGTCGCAGTTGCCCCTTTCCCCGGCAGTTTCATCCCACGCGAACAATCTCGGCGGCGCCGAGGACTGATAAGCGGTTCATGAGGGCGATGCGGAGGTGGACTTCGGCGGTCTGGCGGTCGGGGTCTCTTGCCGGACATGCTTTCCCGAACGCCTTGGGCCGCGAAATTCGACCATTCTCTCTATCTTTCCGTAGCAGCTTTGGACAGAGCATAGAAGGCATCGAGCCGTTTATCGTAGCCCTCCTGTGCTGCGAAAATCTCAGCTATGTCCGTCGTGGTCGGTTGCTCATAGCCCTCGGGGTCCAGCTGCTGCTCCCTAGCCCGTTCTGCGAGAACACGGCTGAGATCCGGCTCGACTGCCTTTAGCCTGGCCTCGACCCCGCAGACCTCCTGCAATGCGACCTGCATCCGCTCATGGAGCAACTCACGATGCCCCTCGTGGACGAGGAAGCTGTCGTGGATCGGCAGAATCGGAATGCCGCTGTCGATGAAGTCCAGCATCACCCGCTCGGCCACGTCGCTGTCTTTACGCTGCAGGCGCTTCCCCACGCCGGTGTAGAAATGATGCGCAATCGGTTCGTGGGCCGCGAGGATCGCATCCGAGACCTGTCACCATGTCATGTCGAAGCGGCCGGGATTAACCCCCTTCGGAGCCTGCCGCAACTCCTTGCCTGCATTGAGCATGGCATTGAAGGCCGCTTTGACCATGTTTCATGAGTTGTCACCGCCTCGGGCTTCGGTCGTCTCGTCGAAGATGCCCCGGTAACAGTCCTCGGGCGGCACGGCACCGGCCTCGGCGTAGAGGATCACGGGGTGGAGGTTGGAGTGGTCGATCTCGACCATCCGCTTGCCGTTGAGGAGCAGGTGTCGCCGGTACTCCTTCGGCACGTTTTGCCACCAGCCACCGTAGAACCGGCCGCCGGTGGTGAGGCCCTCGTCGTTAAAGACACGGTGGAGGGTCCGCCGGTCCAGCGCGAGAGGCTTTCCCCATCGGGGTCATCGGCCAGCCGTGACTGCAGTACGGCCAGTTCGGCATCGGGAATATGAAGGTCATACCAGCGGCTCGCCAACACCCGGTTGATCCGTTTAAGGTGCCAATGCATCAACAGGACCTCCCCGGACTCGGGAGCGGGGAAATCCTCCCGGCGGCCATCCTCCGCCTGCACTCGTATACGGATCGGAGCATGCGGCTTCTGCGGTGGCACGATCACGGGCAGGACCTCACGCTCGTCAGGAGTAAACTTCTCCATCAAGCGGTCCGTGGCCTGGTATCGGGTCAGGCGGTTACGGGTGGAGCCATCATTCCGACCCTGCCGGTCGAAGACGCCCTTCTTCGTCTGCTCCAGGTAGCCCATTTCCAGCATGCCCCGGTACGCCCGCTGGACATGGATGCTGTAGGTCAGATCGGCAGGCGAGGCGGGGCTGCTGTACCAGCTGCCGTTGAGGTGGATGGATGCTTCCCCCTTCCGCTTTTGCTGGTAGACCACGGGGACGCTGTCCCGGATCAGGGTTTCGACCGACATCTGCAGCACCTGGAAGTGATCTCCCTTCAGCCTCCGCTTCGGCTTACCCGTATCGGCCCATCGGTGGTCCTGGATCTCCTGCACGACCTGATCCACAATCTGGAAGAAGCGGTTGTAGCGGTATTCACGGCGATTGGTCGGGTTCGGGATGTTTGCAGCCACGGCTGAAGCCTCATCTGACACGGAGAGCCTTTCAGCGACTCGTACAGCGCCATCCTGTCCGCCGCAGGGGGTGAGGCCGCTAAGCCACGAGATGACTTTCCATGGCCTTCTCAGGACTCCTCACGAGGTTCGGCCCACCACGGCCTCTCCCGGCAGCAGCAGGCCATCATCGAGCCACCCACAGCCGAAGCCCCGCCACCTGCAAGCCGTAGCACCAACCGTAGCACCGTTCGCGCCTGTTGACCGCCCAGCGCGAATACGGATAGGCCTTGTTTTGCTGGGGCGTGGAGTGCTACCGGTGCCCGTAGCGAGAACAGAACTCCCTCAGCCGGCACCATCACTTCCGAACATTCAGCGGTTGGCGCGCGCCAGAAAGCCGACCGCGACCAGGCCGACGGCCGTGATCATCAGCGCGGCGGGCGCGGCCTCGGCGATGTTCTCGAGGCTGGCCTTGGCATGCACCCTCGTGGCCAGCGTGTCGTATCCGAAGGGACGCAGCAGCAGCGTCGCGGGCAGTTCCTTGACGCAATCGACGAAAACCAGCAACAGCGCGGAGCCGACGCTGGCGCGGATCAGCGGCACATGCACGCGGCGCAGCGTGCCGCCCGCCGTCTGCCCAAGCGAACGCGCGGCCATCGGCAGGCTGGGCGAAACCCGGCCCAGCGCCGCATCGGCCGTGCCTTGGGCGATGGCGAAGAAGCGCACGCAATAGGCCAGCACCAGGGCCGCCGCCGTGCCGGTGAAGATGAGCCCCGGATCGCGCCCGGTGAACGCCAGGATCGCGTCGGCCAGCGCATTGTCGAAGAAGGCCAGCGGAATGAGGATGCCGATGCCGAGCACGGCCCCCGGCGCGGCATAGCCGATCGCCGTCACCGGCAGAAGCAGCACCGGCAGGCGGTGCCCCGACAACCGCGTGCCGTAAACCATGAACAGCCCCGCCACCACGGTGACGAGCGCCGCGATGCCGCCCGTGGTCAGGGTGTGAAACAGCGCCCGCGAAAGCCCCGGCGCGGCCCACTCTCCCGCGTCGAGCGCATGGCTCGCCAGCACCATGACCGGCAGCACGAAGCCCGCGAGGAAGGGCAGCAGGCAGGCGGCGAAGGCCAGGGCGCCGCGCGCGCCCGACAGCCGCATCGGCGTCACCGGCCGTGGCTGGCGGGCCGAGCCGAAGAAGCGCAGCCTGCGGCGGCTCAGCTTCTCCAGCGTGACGAGAAACACGATCATCGCCAGCACCAGCGTCGCGATCTGCGCCGCCCCGCCCAGATTGCCCGCCTGCAGCCAGACGGTGAAGATCCCGGTGGTCAGCGTCTGCACGGCGAAGTAGTCGACCACGCCGAAATCATTGACCGTCTCCATCATCACCACCGCGACACCCGCCGCGATGGCCGGGCGGATCAGCGGCAGCCCGACCCGGAAGAAGCGCCCCCACGGCCCCACGCCCAGCGCCCGCGCCACCTCGAAGCCCGCGCCCGATTGCTCGCGCAGCGCCGCGCGGGCCAGCAGATAGACGTAAGGGTAAAGTGCGGCCGAAAGCACGAGGATCGCCGCGCCGCGCGAGCGGATCTGCGGAAAGACGTAGTCGCGCGCGTCCTGCCAGCCCATCAGCCCGCGCAAAGCGGTCTGCACTGGCCCCGCGTATTCGAGGAAATCGACCAGCGCATAGGCCCCGACATAGGCCGGCACCGCGAGCGGCAGCAAAAGCGCCCATTGCAGCCAGCCATGGCCCGGAAAGCGGTACATCACCACCAGCCAGGCCGCGCCCGCGCCGATGGCGGCGGTCAGCGCCCCGACCGAAAGCATCAGCAGCACCGTGTTGCCAAGATAGCGCGGCAGCGTCGTCGAAAGCAGGTGCGGCCAGATGTTGTCTTCGGGGTGAAAGGCGAACCAGATCACCGACACCACTGGCAAAAGCACCAGCGCGGCAATCGCCACCGCCCCCGCCGACCACGGGTCGAGACGGGGCATCGCGCCCTTGGCCCCCTGCGACTGACTGGTTTCGACGGACATGGGCGTGCGGTAGCTCAAAGCGGTTTCGCTGTCCATATAAGTCATTATATTGGGGCCGATACGCGCGCATTGGACCCGTCGGACCAAGGAGCGGCACGAGAGCCGAAGGCAGACAGGGGCAAGACACGCATGGATATCGCCTTTCATATCGGCGCGAACTGCACCGATGACGACCGGCTGCTCAAATCGGTGTCCAAGAACCTGCCAATGCTTGCCGGGCGCGGCACCCGCGTGCCCAACCCTGCGCGCTACCGGCGCCTGCTGCGCGAGACGATCCAGCACCTGCGCGGAGAGATGCCCGAACCGGGCACGCGCGACGTGCTGATCGACGCCATCCTCGACCACGGCGAGACGACCGAGCGGCTGGTGATGGGCAACCCGGCCTTCATCTGCACCCCCGCGCGGATCTGCGAGGCGGGCTGCTTTCACGAGATGGCGAGCTTCAAGGCCCGCTCCTTGCAGGCGCTGTTCCCCGAGGACCGGATCGAGCTGTTCTTGGGCATCCGCAACCCGGCGAGCTTCGTGCCTGCCTGCTGGGAACAGACCCGCGGCCGCGGCTTCGACGAGTTTATGGCCGGGCTCGATCCGCGCCTGATCCTGTGGTCGGATGTGGTGGCGCGGCTGCGCCAGGCCGCCCCGGGTGCCGTGCTGACCGTCTGGTGCGACGAGGACAGCGCCCTGCTGTGGCCCGAGCTGGTCCGGGCGATGGCCGGGATCGAGCCGGATGCCGCGATCGAAGGCGGCCATGATCTCGTCGAGGAGATCATGCGGCCCGAGGGGGCGGCGCGGCTGCGCGACTATCTCGCCACGCATCCGCCGGCCTCGGCTGCGCAGGAGCGGCGGATCGTCTCGGCCTTTCTCGACAAATACGCCCGCGCCGAGGCGGTCGAGACCGAGATCGACCTGCCCAGCTGGGATGCGGGGCTGATGGCCGATCTCACCGCGATCTACGAGGCCGATCTCGACCGGATCTCGAAGATGGAAGGCGTGCGCCTCCTCGCCGCCTGAGCGGCGAGGCGTTTGTCTCAGCTCATGCCGAGCGCTGCCTTGTACATGTCGAGCACCGCCTCTTCTTCGGCGATGTCGTCGGCGTCGCGCTTTCTGAGCGCGATGACCTTGCGCAGGATCTTGGTGTCGTAGCCGCGGCCCTTGGCCTCGGCCATCACTTCCTTGATGCTCTCGGCGATGTCCTTCTTCTCGGCCTCGAGATGTTCGATGCGCTCGATGAACTGGCGCAGCTCCTCGCCCGCGGCGTTGCTTTGCACGTCGATGACGGATGACTCGCTCATGGGCTTCTCCTGATGGGCCGACAACGGAGCCACTCCCTAGCGCCGGGTCGTGCGGGCTTCAAGCGCTCCGCGCGCGCGCCGGCAGGCTTGTGCCGCCCCGGCCGCCCCGTTAGGCCCTGATGCGCGAGGTCAGCGGGAGTGAGAGCATGGACATCATCATCTGGATCGGCGCGGCGCTCACGCTGGTGGGCTTCGGCGCCATCGTCTGGAGCCTCGTCGCGGTGATGCGGCTGCGGCGCATGGGGCTTGACGATGCGCAGATGCGCGAAAGGCTGGCGCGCGTCGTGCCGCTCAACATCGGCGCGCTGATGCTGTCGATGCTCGGGCTGATGATGGTGGTCGTCGGCCTCATCCTGTCCTGACGGCGCCGGCCTTGCCGCGGCGCAATGCCGCGTCGATGTCGTCGCCGCTTTCGAGCGCGGCGCGCAGCAGCGGCGGCACGTCGAAGACCGGATCCTCCCGGCTCCACCGCTGCATCCGCTCGACCAGCGCGCCGATCCCGGCCTGGCGTGCCTCGTAAAAGGGGCCGCCCGACAGCCGCGACCAGCCGAGCCCATGCAC
>NZ_JAMYXC010000240.1 GCF_024159025.1 Limimaricola litoreus | reverse complement strand
GTGGCCCGCGTCTCGCTCGCCGCGGGCACCGCGGGGCCCCTGGGCGGCGACGACTACGCGCTGTCGGTCAGGGTGGGCGCGGGCAGCACGTTGGTCTTGCAGGACGTGGCGATGATGCTGGTCCTGCCGGGGGCGACTGGCGCGCGGTCGCGCATGGCCGTCGACATCCGCATCGAGGACGGCGCCACCTTCGTCTGGTGGGCCGAGCCGATCATCGCGGGCCGGGGATGCCGTCACCTCCACGAGATCCGCATCGAGATCGCCCCCACCGCCCGCATGGTGATCCGCGAGGAGACGATCCTGGGCCGTCATGGCGAGGTCTGCGGCGACTTCGCCTCGCGTCTGCGGATCACGCGCGGCGGGCGGCCCCTCTACGACCAACGGCTGTGCGTCGGGCCGTCGGCGGATGGCGCGACCGGTGCCGCGATCCTCGGCGACGCAGGGGCCGCAGGCTCGATCGTCGTGGTGGACCCGGCGTGGGAGGACGGCGCGCCACCCGCCGATCCCTTCGCGGCCACGGCCTCCCGAACCCCCCTGGCGGGCCCCGGCGTCGCCATCGGCGCCGTGGCCCTCGACAGCCTTGCCCTGCGCCGCCACCTGATGCGCGGTCTCGCCAGCCTCGGCGCGCCCTGGGCCCCCTGACACGATAGGAGACGATCATGACCGAAGACACGCACCGTTCCCTCCGCCTCGGCGTCGCCGGCCCCGTTGGCACCGGCAAGAGCTCCGTCATCGCCACGATCTGCCGCCACCTGCGCGACGAGTTCGCGCTCGGCGTCATCACCAACGACATCTATACCGACGAGGACGCGCGCTTCCTGCGCTCCGCCGGCGTCCTGCCCGAGGAGCGTATCCGCGCCGTCGAGACCGGCGCCTGCCCCCACACCGCGATCCGCGACGACGTGACCATGAACCTCATGGCCGTCGAGGACATGGAGCGCGACTTCGCCCCCCTCGACATCGTTCTGGTGGAAAGCGGCGGCGACAACCTGACGGCAACCTTCTCGCCCGCGCTGGTGGACGCGCAGCTCTTCATTCTGGACGTGGCGGGCGGCGGCGATGTGGCGAGGAAGGGCGGCCCCGGTATCGCGCGCGCCGACATGCTGGTCATCAACAAGATCGACCTCGGCCCGCATGTGGACGTAGACGTGGATCTAATGGTCTCGGACGCGACCGCCGCGCGGGACGGCGGCCCGGTCCTTCCGCTGTCGCGCAAGCGCCCCGAAACGATCGAAGCGCTCTGCGACTGGGTCCGCAGGCTCCACGCGGCCCACGCGGCGGGCAAGCATACACCCATTGACCCCGGCCCGATGGCGCCGCACCGCCACGCCCCCGAAGACGGGCACAGCCACGCGCACGGCCATGTCCATTCCCGCGACTGAGGTCGCGCTCAGCCCTCGATCGAGGCGCACTCGATAAGGGTCTCATCACGCAGCGTATCGCGCAGGGTGGCGGTGTCGCCCTGCGTGGCCCATTCCAGCGCGCCCGACACGTAGATCGCGCCCGATCCCGAGACCCTGGAGGCGAAGACGCGCGTGTCATCGTCCACCGGCACCAGCGCCAACGACTCTTCGTCCGAATTGACATAGACCACCGCGAGGGAGTCGCCGTCACCGCACAGATGGCGCAGAACGGTGACGTCTTCCATGTCGAAAGATAGACTCAGCTCGGCATCGGCCCAGGCTGGCGAGGAACCGATGGCGACGAAAGCCAGGAATGAAACTAGGCCGGAACGGGACATGGATGATCCTTTCGAAGACTGGCTATCCAAGGGGAAACGTCCTCCTCGGGAAAGGGTTGCGGATGGAAGGTCCCGTTTCATCCACCTTTCTGCCCGCCGCTGTCGAAAGCGACACGAACGCGGCGCCAGCGGGGGAGCCGCCGAATGAAGCAGACCCTGTCGCGTCATGCATGGTGGGCGATCCATGCGACGCGTATGCTCGTCGCCAGCCTGCTCACGCTCGGCGTCGTCTATGCGCTCGGGCTGACGGTTGAACTGTCGGCGGTCATCAGCGCCATCGTTGCCACCCAGGCCAATATCGGCGGCTCGCTGCGAAAAGCTTTCGAGCAGGGTGCGGGCTCGCTCGCGGGGGCTGCCGTGGCGGCGGTCGTTGCGCTCGTGCTGCAACCGGATGATCCCGGCTCCACGGCCATCGCGCTGGCCATCGCACTCGTGCCGCTTGCGGTGATGGCGGCGTTCTCGGCCGGCTTCCAGATCGCGCCGATCACGGCCACGGTGGTCCTGCTCGGCGCGCCCGGGCTGGAAGTCGGCCCCGAAGTGCTCGCCTTGGAGCGGGTTGGGGGTGTCGCCATCGGTCTCGCCATCGGGCTTGCCGCCGGGATCCTCGTCTTTCCCGCCAAGGCATCGCGCTCCGCCGTCGAGGCCGCGGCGCGTCTTGCGGGCTTACTGGCCGCGCAGATGCGGGCTCTCTCGCCCGACGCGGGTACGGGTGAGGCGGCACTGACCGCGCGCGCAGGCGAGATCCGCAGCGAATTGATGGCGCTGTCGGCTTTTGTCACGGAGGCCGCGCGGGAGAGACGACTCGCCATCGGTAAGTCGCCAGATCCGGATCGCGTCCTCAGGGCCCTGCGCCGGGTGCGCCACGATGTGAACATGCTGCGTCGTGCGGCCCGCGGGGGCGGCGACGACGCTTTGCCGGATGCGCTCGCTGAACCTTGGCGGCGCGCAACCGCCGGTGCAGCAGGCGCACTCGATCAAGTGGAAGCCCAACTCGTCCGTCGGCCGATTTTGGGGCCGCTCGTGCCGCTGGAACCAATCGTGCGCGACTATCGCGACGGGCTCGACGCCATGAGAAGCGCAGGCCGGACCGAAGACCTGTCCACACCAGACTTGGCGCGGCTGTTCGGCATCAAGTTCGCGCTGCGTCAGCTGGAGCGGGACCTTGCGACCCTGACCGATGTCGCCACCGAGATCACAACGCCAGAACGCCACTGGCGGAGGCGATGACACGAAGCAGAACGTTCTGCCTGGGTGCGGCTCCAAGCGACCGCCCGATGAAACCTCCAGCGCGGTCCATGAGGGTCGGCTTGGAGAACGATATTGGAAGCGGATCCGAACCCTGGTGGGATGTCTTGTCTGCATCGTCATCGGCTGACGGCGCTGTTGCCCATATCGGTGATGGGGATTCACTGGGCGTGCGCTGAGGGTTAGCTCGGGGACATGCCAAAGCCTTCCCCGACCCGCTACCGCACGACGAACTGGGCAGACTACAACGCGGCGCTGCGCAAGCGCGGCTCGCTGTCGGTCTGGTTCGATCCCGAAATGGTCTGGCATGCGAAGAAGTCCGGCAAGCGCGGACGGCCCGAGACCTTCTCGGACGCTGCGGTTCAGACATGCCTGACCTTGAAAGTGCTCTTCGGTCTCCCGCTTCGGCAGACGGTCGGGCTGGTCGAGAGCCTGATCCAGATGGCGGGGCTTGATTGGCCGGTTCCGGACTATTCGACGCTGTGTCGGCGGCAGGCGCGGATCGCAGTGCAGGTCCCCTATCGCACCTCGGGCCAGCCGCTGAACCTGTTGATCGACAGCACCGGCATCAAGTTCCGGGGTGATGGTGAGTGGCAGGCTCGAAAGCATGGCCCATCACGCCGACGGCAATGGCGGAAGGTTCATATTGCCGTGGACGCGGGCACCGGGGGTGCGCGCGCGGTCGAGTTCACTTCGAGCCGCCAAGGCGACGGCCCGTTGCTGCCGGCCCTGATGGCGCAGATCCCGCCGGAGGAGGCGATCGACCCGGTCACCGCAGACGGGGCCTATGATACGCGACGATGCCATGGCGCCATCGTCGGCCGAGGCGCCGACGCTGTCATACCGATCCGCCGTAACGGTCGCGCCTGAAAGGAAGACTGTCCCGCTGCTGCCGCGCGAAACGAGGTCCTGTAGGCAACCCGGCGCTTGGGCCGGACGCTCTGGAAGAAGTGGACCGGCTATCACGTCCGAAGTCGGGTCGAGGCCCGGATGAACTGCCTGAAGCTCTTTGGCGAGAGGATCATGTCACGAGACCCCGATCGCTGAAATCCAGATCCGCATCGCCCTCATGAACCGCTTCCCGGCCCTCGGCAGGGCAGAGATCGTTCGTGTGGGATGACGTTCGTTCGTGTGGGATGACGTTATTGGGGAAAGGGGCAGCTACGCCCCAAGCCTGAGTTCTGCATCAGCGCCGCTCGGGCCCCTGCGTTCCGCCGTCGGGGGTGCGACGTTTGCTGCGCCGCGCGGCAGCCGACGGTCTAGGTCGCCCATATCTCTCAGCCCTTGGCACGCTGCAGCATGCCGAACAGGTCGCGGGGATCGTCCGGATCGGCGATGATGTCGAGGTTCTGGTAGAGCCCGCTGTCCTCGAGCCGGTCGCGGAGGTAGCGCAGGGCGGAGAAATCCTCGATCGCGAAGCCCACTCCGTCGAAGAGGGTGATCTGGCGCTCGGAGGTCCGGCCGGGCGCCTTGCCGCTGAGCACCTGCCACATCTCGGTCACGGCGAAATCTTCGGGCATCTGCTGGATCTCGCCCTCGATCCGCGTCTGTGGCGGAAACTCCACGAACACGTCCGAGCGCTTCAGGATGTCGGGATGCAGCTCGGTCTTGCCGGGGCAATCGCCGCCAATCGCGTTGATGTGCACGCCGCTGCCCACCATGTTGTCGGTGAGGATCGTGGCATATTGCTTGTCGGCGGTGCAGGTGGTGATGATCTGCGCGCCCTCGATCGCCTCCTCGGGCGTCGCGCAGGCCGTGACATCGAAGCCGAGTCCGCCGAGATTGCGCAGCACCTTGTCGGTCGCGGCGCGGTCGATGTCGTAGAGGCGCAGATGTTCCACCCCGCAGACCGCGCGCATCGCCATGGCCTGGAACTCGGACTGGGCACCGTTGCCGATCAGCGCCATGGTTCGGGCGTCCTTCGGCGCGAGGTGCTTGGCCACCATGGCGCTGGTCGCCGCGGTCCGCAGCGCGGTCAGCATGGTCATCTCGGAGAGCAGCACCGGATAGCCGGTATCGACCCGCGCCAGCAGCCCGAAAGCCGTGACGGTCTGGAGCCCTTCGCGGGTGTTCTTCGGGTGGCCGTTGACATATTTGAAGCCGTAGACCTCGCCATCCGAGGTGGGCATCAGCTCGATCACGCCCTCGGCCGAATGGCTGGCCACCCGCGGGGTCTTGTCGAACAGCTCCCAGCGGCGGAAGTCCTCCTCGATGTAGCCGACGAGGCCGGTCATCATCTCCTCGATGCCGATCTGGTGGATGAGCTTCATCATGTTCTCGACGCTGACGAAGCGGATGAAGGCGAGCTCGGAGGGTGCGGGTGCGGTCATTGCTGTCTCACGAATGGCTATGGGTGGGGCGGTCGAAGACGCGGCGGCCGAACAGCGATGCGACGAGGTCGACCATCAGCTGCGCGGTGCGGCCGCGCTCATCTAGATAGGGGTTCAGCTCCACGAGGTCGAGCGAGGTCACGAGGCGGCTGTCATGCAGCATCTCCATGACCAGATGCGCCTCGCGGAAGGTCGCGCCGCCGGGGACGGTGGTGCCGACGGCCGGGGCGATGGAGGGATCGAGGAAATCCACGTCGAGCGAGACATGCAGCAGGCCGTTGGCCGCCTCGACCCGCGAGAGGAACTCGGCGAGCGGCGCGGCGATGCCGCGCTCGTCGATCTGGCGCATGTCGATCGCGGTCATGCCGGAGCGGGTAATGGTCTCGCGCTCGGGCAGGTCGACCGACCGCAGCCCGATGAAGCAGATGTTCTCGAACGGCACCGGCGCCGTCGGGGTCGGGAAACCGTCGAAGCCCGGCTGGCCCGTGACGTAGCCGATCGGCGTGCCGTGCAGATTGCCCGAGACCGTGCTTTCGGGGGTGTTGATATCGGGATGGGCGTCGAGCCAGAGCACGAAGAGCGGGCGGCCCTTTGCGGCGGCATGGGCCGCGACGCCCGAGACAGTGCCCAGCGACAGCGCGTGATCGCCGCCCATGAAGACGGGGAACCCCTCCGCCATCGTGATCTGCGCCACATCGGCCAGCTGCCGTGTCCAGAAGATCGTTTCATCGCGCGCATGCACCTTGCCCGCCGGGGCGTTCTCCACCCAGGCCGGGCCGTCGAGATTGCCGCGATCCTCTACACGCCAGCCCAGATCGGCCAGGGTTCCGGCGATTCCGGCGGTGCGATAGGCGTCCGGCCCCATCACGCAGCCGCGACGCCGCTTGCCGCAATCCATGCCGGCCCCGATCAGAATGCAGGTCCCGTCGCTCATGCTCCGGCTCCCCCTGCTTCGGCGCCGGGAATGGCGGCGGTGACGATGACCTCCACGAGCAGGTCCGACCCTGCCAGCCGGGCCTCGCCGCAGGCGCGGGCTGGGGCGTGGTCCTCGGGCACCCAGGCGTCCCAGACCTCGTTCATGGCGTCGAAATCGCTCATATGCGCCAGCCAGACGATGGCCTGGAGCATGTGCGACTTCGACGAGCCGGCCTCTTCGAGCAGCGCCTCGACGCGGGCCAGGCAGTCCTTGGTCTGTGCGGCCACGTCCGGGCCGGCGCCGACCTGCCCGCAGAGATAGACGGTGCCGTGATGCTTGACGATCCGGCTCATGCGGGCGGTGGTGTGGTGTCGTTCGATCATGAATGCTCCATGGATTTGGCGACGGTCTTCGGGGCCGGGCGCATCCCGGTCTCGCGCGGGGCGAGATGGCGCAGGTAGCGCCGCTCCAGCGCCCGGAAGACGCGGGTGATGGCGAAGACGATGACGAAGTAGAGAAGCGCCGCGGTGACGAACCCCTCATAGGCGAGGTAGTAGCGCCCGTTGAGCCAGCGTCCGACGCCGAGGATGTCCTGCAAGGTGATGGTGCTGGCCACCACCGAGCCGTGCAGCATGAAGATGACCTCGTTCGAATAGGCTGGGATCGCACGGCGGAAGGCTGAGGGGAGGACGATCCGGCGCATCCGGGCCGCATAGGAATGGCCCGTGGCGATCGCGGCCTCGACCTCGCCCTTGGGCGTGTCGACGATGGCGCCGCGCAGAAGCTCGGTCGTGTAGGCGGCGGTGTTGAGCGTGAAGGCGATCAGCGCGCACCACCAGGCCGACGACAGGATCGGGTCCCACAGCCAGCTGTTGCGCACCGCTTTGAACTGGCCCGCGCCGTAATAGATCAGGTAGGTCTGCACCAACAGCGGCGTGCCGCGGAAGACATAGGTGTAGGACCAGACCACCGGGTTCCAGACCGGGTGCCTTGCAGCGCGCGCCAGCGCCATGGGGATCGCCAGGACCCCGCCCAAGGCCAGCGCGAGGAAGGTCAGGTTGAGCGTCGTCCAGACGCCGTAGAGAAAGCGGTCGAAATTGCCGGCGATCAGCGACAGGTCGAGCGGGATGTAGGAGAGAAGGTTTTCCATCCTTCAGGCCCTCGCCACGCCGCGGCTGTAGCGCCGGTCGAGCGCCCGCAGCGCCAGGTCGGAAACCGCGGTCAGCGCCAGATAGATGACGAAGGCGGCTGCCATGAAGGTGAAGAGCGCGCCGGTGGACCGACCGGCCGAGAAGGCGTTGTAAACCAGATCCTGCAGCCCGATCACCGAGACCAGCGCGGTGGTCTTGAGCTGCACCAGCCAGTTGTTGGTGAAGCCGGGCAAGGCGTAGCGCACCATCTGCGGCCAGATGATGTGCCGGAAGATCAGGCTGCGCCGCATGCCGCAGGCGATACCGGCCTCGATCTGCCCGCGCGGGATCGACAGGATCGCGCCGCGGAAGGTCTCGGTGAAATAGGCACCGAAGATCACGCCGATGGTCGCCGCGCCGGCCACGAACTGGCTGATCTCGACATAGTCCCACAGTCCGGTCAGCGCGCCGATGGCGTTGACGCTCACCTGCCCGCCGAAAAAGACAAGCATGATCAGGACGAGATCGGGCACGCCGCGCACGATCGTGGTATAGGCCCCGGCGGTGGTGCGGGCCGCCGGGCTGGCGGAGAGCTTGGCCCCTGCGCCCAAGAGCCCCAGCACGACCGACAGCACCAGGGACGCGAGCGCCAGTTCGATCGTGGTCAGGCTTCCGGCCACGAGCTGCGCGCGGTAGTCGAGGATCAGTTCCATCTCGAATGCTCCCAAGGGCAATGCCGGGGGCGCGGGGCGCCCCCGGCACGAGGCGTCACATCCCTTCGGGACGGCCGCCGTAGATGTCGAAGGGAAAATAGGCGTCGTTGATCGCGGCATAGGTGCCGTTCTCGCGGATCGCGGCGATCGCGTCGCTGAAGGCCCGCGCCAGTTCCTCATCGCCCTTGCGGACCGCAATGCCGACGCCCTCGCCATAGCATTCGACATCGATGTGATCGCCATCGAGGAAGGTGTAGTCCGCGCCCTCCTCGGTGCTCAGGAAGCTTTCCTGCGCGATGAGCGAGTCCGACAGCTGCGCGTCGATCCGGCCGAGGGCGAGGTCGCGGAACACCTCTTCCTGGGTGCCGTAAAGGACGATCTCGGCGTCGGGGAAGGTCTTTTCCGCGTAGCACTGGTGCTTGGCGCCCCGCTGCACGCCGACCCGCGCCGCCTCGGCCCCGGCGATCCCGGCGCCGTCGCCGGCGACGTGGATGCCGGGAACGCCCGCGGCGCCCCAACCGTCGACCGCCGGTCGGACCGCCTTCTGGACATGGTCCCAGACATGCTCGACCCCGGCCGAGCGGCTCATATGGGTGGAGGGGACCACGCCTTGATGCGTGAGAAGGAGCGGCGTCTCGATCCGCTGCGCCCGCCCTCGGGAGGTGAAGGAAAAGACGATGCCGCCATCGCTGGCCGTCTCGGCGCGAAAGCCGCTTGCCGCAGGGTGGCGCGGAATGCCTGCCGCGGCGATCCGGCGCAGCAGGCCGAGCCCTTTCCACAATGTCGCGGCATCGCGAAGCCCGCGCGGCAGGTGGCGCGCGGCGCGCAGCAGATCGGTCCGGCGCTGCGTCTCGACCAGCGCCCGGGGCGGGGCGCCCGCATCGATGAGCTGCACCGCCACGAGGTAAAGGAGCGGCCCCGATCCGGCGAGGACGGCCCCCCGGGGCAACAGCCCCGCGCTCTTCATCAACACCTGCGCGGCCCCCGCCGGCATCACCCCCGGCAGGGTCCAGCCCGGAAACGGCACCGGGCGCTCCTGCGCGCCGGTCGCGATCAGCAGCTGCGGCGCCTGGGCGATCCGGCTCACCCCGTCGCGCGACCAGACCACGCGCGGACCGACCTCGACGCGCCAGACCGTGACACCGGTCTCGATGCGGATGCCGTCATGGTCGAGAGCCTCCAGAAGCGCCGCGCCGGCGGCGTAATCCGGTCCCAGCCAAGGGCGATGCTTCGCCGCCACGCCGACATCGCGGTAGATCTGGCCGCCGGGGCGCGGCTGCTCGTCGAGGATCAGCACCCGCGCCCCGCCTCGGGCCGCGGTGGCCGCGGCCGACATGCCCGCGGGCCCGGCGCCGATGATGATGAGATCGGCCTCAGTCATCGCGGCCTCCTTCGAGCGGACGAAGCCCCGCCTGCCGCCGCACCGTCATTCCGTCGCGCACGACGGTCATGCAGGCCTGCGTGTTGGGGCGACCGTCGATCTCGACCAGGCAGTCGAAGCAGACGCCCATCATGCAATAGGCGGTGCGCGGCGCGCCGCTTGCCGTCTCGCGGAAGGCGTCGCCGGACTGTGCCAGTAGCGCGGCGGCGACCGTGTCGCCCGGCCGCGCCGCCACCGGCATGCCGTCGAGCGTCAGCCGCAGGGTCTGCGGCTCAGGCCGCGTCAGAAAGCGCGAAGCGGGTGTCATCGAACATCTCCAGATCGGGTGCCTCGGCCTTGCCTTCGATCCAGTCGGCGAGGGCGGTGGCGTGCATCGGCGCCAGTGTGACGCCGCTGTGACAGGTGACGAGAAAGGCGCCGGGGTGTTCGGGCGCGCGGGCATAGACGGGATAGCCGTCGGGCGTCATCACCCGCAGGCTGCCCCAAGCCCGCACCACCCGCAGATCGGCGAGCGCGGGAAAGACGGCGACCGCGTGGCGCGCCAGGTCGGACATGATCTGCAAACTCTCGTGATCGTCGAAGCCCGCATCGGCCTTGGTGCCGCCGATCTGGATGCCGCCTTCGTTCACCTGCCGGATCGTGCTCGACAGCACCGGCAGCCGGTCGCGGATCTTCTCCGTGATCAGCATCTCTCCACGCTGGGGCCGCACGCGCGTATGGAACCCGAGCTGTTCTGCCAGCTTGGCGGAGCCGAGACCGGCGCACAGGACCACCCGCCCGGCGCGACGCATCCCGCCGCCGTCGAGCGCGAGATCGAACCCGCCGCCGGAGACCGGTGAGACGCGATTGACCCGTGCGCCGGTCTCGATACGGCCGCCGAGCGCCGTTACCGCCCCTCGAAGGGCGGCCAGCAACCGCAGTGGGTTCACATCGCCGTCGAGCGCGCTGTAGGTCGCGCCCGCGACCTCCGGGCCGA
>NZ_JAMYXC010000216.1 GCF_024159025.1 Limimaricola litoreus | reverse complement strand
GATCGTGATCTCCTCGCCCGACATGCAGGCCGCCTTCGATCTCGGCAACCGGCTGGCGCGCGCCGACGCGCCATTGCGCCGGATCGGCGCGCAGCTCTTCGGCCCCGCACCCGCCCCCATCGCCCGGGTGCGCGGACGGCACCGGGTGCGGCTTCTGGTCAAGGCCGAGAAGACCGCGCCCTTGCAGGCGGCGCTGGCCGAATGGGCCGCGCAGGTGCGCCTGCCCGCGAACCTGCGGCTCGCCATCGACATCGATCCGCAGAGCTTTCTCTAGGCGGATCGCGGCCGAGGTTCGAAAACGACCTGCGCATGTCGCGCGCGAGCCCGACCGGGCCGCCTGATTCGGCCGAGCCTGATCGAAAGGGGCCGGGCAGCGGAGGCGCGCCATGGAAATGTCATGCGAAGCGACGGGCTGGAGCGGCGCGCGGGCGGCGCAGGGCTTTTCGGTGGATGCGGCGAGCCTGCCGCTGGAGGGCGGCGTCGATCCGGAATTCGGCACGGTGCGCTGGCGCACGCTGGTCTCCTCGGACCGGACGCCGTCGGAGGCGCTGACGCTGGGGCTGGCCGAGTTCGCCCCCTTCGGCACGCTCTCGCCGCACCGCCATGCCCCGGCCGAATTCTATCTCGGGCTGGAGGGGGCGGGCATCGTCACCATCGACGGCGTGGCGCACCCGATCGGGCCGGGCGTCGCCGTGTTCATCCCCGGCGAAGCCGAGCATGGCGTGGTGGCGGGGGCGGAGGGGCTGCGCTTTGCCTACGGCTTTCCGACCGCGCGCTTTGCCGAGGTGGATTACAGATTTTCGCAGGCCGGGTGACACGGCGTCTCGCCATGCGCCCGCGACCGGCGTAATGCTTGCGCATGACACGTAATCCGATGCCGCTTTCCGAGGCCCGCTCCCTGCCGCTCTGGCGCCGGCCGACCACGCTCCTGTTCCTGATGGCGATGGCCATGCCGGTGGCCTTCGCCACCTGGTCGGCGCTGCTCAACAACTTCGTCATCGAGGCGGCGGGCTTCGACGGCTCCGACATCGGCTGGCTGCACACGGTGCGCGAGATCCCGGGCTTTTTCGCCATCGGCGTCATCGCGATCCTGATCTTCGTGCGCGAGCAGAGCCTCGCGCTGGTGGCGCTGGGCCTTCTTGGGGTGGCGACGGCACTGACCGCGCAATTCCCCTCCATGGGCGGCATCCTGACCATCACCATGCTCTCCTCGATCGGCTTTCACTACTTCGAGACGGTGAACCAGTCGCTGCAGCTTCAATGGCTGCCCAAGGACCGCGCGCCGCAGATGCTGGGCTGGCTGGTCTCGGCCGGGGCGGGGGCGACGCTCATCGCCTATCTCTCGATCGTGCTGACATGGGAGGCCTTCGACCTCTCTTACAACTTCGTCTACATGCTCTCGGGCGGGTTCTGCGCCATCGTCGCGCTGTGGTGCTGGCTGGCCTTTCCGGCCTTTCGCGCGCCGCATCCGCAGACCAAGAGCTTCGTGCTGCGCCGCCGCTACTGGCTCTACTACGCGCTGCAGTTCATGTCCGGCGCGCGGCGGCAGATCTTCGTGGTCTTCGCGGGCTTCATGATGGTCGAGAAGTTCGGCTACGACGTGCACGAGGTCACGGCGCTGTTTTTGATCACGCTCCTGACCAACATCTTTGCCGCGCCGCTTCTGGGCCGCGCCGTCGCCCGCTGGGGCGAGAAGAAGGCATTGGCGGTGGAATATGTCGGGCTGATCCTCGTCTTTTTAAGCTACGGCGGGCTCTACTGGTTCGGCTGGGGCGTTGTGGTGGCGGCGGTGCTTTACGTGATCGACAACATCTTCTTCGCGCTGGCGCTGGCGCTGAAGACCTATTTCCAGAAGATCGCCGATCCGGGCGACATCGCCCCCACCGCCGCCGTGGCCTTTACCATCAACCACATCGCCGCCGTCTTCCTGCCCGCGCTGCTGGGCTACCTGTGGCTCGCCGCGCCCGACGCGGTCTTCGTGCTGGCCGCCGGCATGGCGGGGCTGTCGCTGGCGCTGGCGCTGATGATCCCGCGCCATCCCGCGCCCGGCCACGAGACCGTGTTCGCAGGGCCCGCGCTTCCGCTCGCCGCGCAGTAGCGCTTGACGTCAGCCGTGCCTATATGCCGGGCAAACGCCCCGAAAGGAGTTCCAAGATGTTCGGACTGAGTTCCAGCAAGACCGAGATGGTCACCCCCGAAAATGCGCTGCCCGGCCGGTCGCAGCCGATCCCCACGGCCGAGAGGCACAGCGTGCTCGGCACGACGCTCGACCCCGAGGCCCCCGAGGGCTTCGAGGTCGCGATGTTCGGCATGGGCTGCTTCTGGGGCGTCGAGCGGATGTTCTGGACGCTGCCGGGCGTGCATTCGACCATGGTCGGCTATGCGGGCGGCTACACGCCCAACCCGACCTACGAGGAGGTCTGCACCGGCAAGACCGGGCACAACGAGGTGGTGCGCGTGATCTACGATCCCGCCAAGACCTCCTACGACGACCTGCTCCGCGTGTTCTGGGAGAACCACGATCCCACGCAGGGGATGCGGCAGGGCAACGATCGCGGCACGCAGTATCGCTCGGGGATCTACACCTTCAGCGAGCTGCAAAAGCAGGCCGCCGAAGCCTCGCGCGAGGCGTTCTCGCCGCGGCTGACCGGCGCGGGTTTCGGGGCGATCACCACCGAGATCGTCGATGCGCCCGCTTTCTTCATGGCCGAGGATTACCACCAGCAGTATCTCGACAAGAACCCGTCGGGCTATTGCGGCATCGGCGGCACCGGCGTGACCTGCCCGATCGGCGTCGGCGTCTGACACCCCGGCGGACCGGATGAGACGAGGGGGGCGGCGATTGACCGCCCCCTTCGCTTGCGCCTATGCCGCATCCCAGCCCCTTTGCCCGGAGACCTTCGATGCCCGTCTATACCGCGATCACCCAGCTCGACGACCAGCGCCGCGGCGAGGTGCTGTCCGAGGCGCTCGAGGATCTCGAGCCCGCGCCCTACGGCACCGGCGTCTTCGAGATCGAGGACGGCTCGGGGCTCTACGAGGTCACCGCCTATTTTGAGGAGGCGCCCGACGCCGTGGCGCTCGATCTGCTGGCGGCGAGCCATGGCGCGGGTGGCTTTCTGGTGTCCGAGGTGCCCGACGAGGATTGGGTCGCCAAGGTGCGGCGCGAGCTGGCCCCGGTCGAGGCGGGGCGCTTCTTCGTCTATGGCAGCCATGACGCCGAGAAGGTGCCGGGCGACCGGATCCCGCTCCTGATTGAGGCGGCGATGGCCTTCGGCACCGGGCATCACGGCACCACTCTGGGCTGCCTGAAGGCGCTCGACGCGCTGGCCACGCAGGGCGCGATGCCCGCACGCGTGGCCGATATCGGCTGCGGCACGGCAGTGCTGGCCATGGCGGCGGCCAAGCTCTGGCCCGAGGCGCGTGTGATGGCATCCGACATCGACGCGGTGGCGGTCGAGGTGGCCGAGGCCAATCTGGCTGCCAACGGCATGGCCGGGCAGGTGGAGTGCCTCGAGGCGGCGGGCTTCGAACACGCGGCGCTCGAGGCGGCCGCGCCCTTCGATTTCGTCTTCGCCAATATCCTCAAGGGGCCGCTGGTGGCGCTGGCGCCCGAGATGGGGGGGAAGGTGGCCAAGGGTGGCCACGTGATCCTGTCGGGCATCCTCAACGAGCAGGCCGACGCGGTCGAGACGGCCTATGTCGGGCGCGGTTTCCTACGCGCGGCGCGCGAAAGCCACGGCGAATGGACCACGCTTGTCATGCGGCGGAGCTGATCGGCGGAGATGGCGCAAAAGGGGCGGGCGACATGATTTCGCCGGAAATCGCCCGATTCGCCACATTTGTGCCATGTTCCGGCGATAGTGCTGACACCGTGAGGTGGGGGCACCTTGCCAGGACCGTTCGCCATGTTCCGTGTTTCGTCGAGCTTCGAATCCCGTCTTCTTCATATCGAGAAACGGAATCGCCGCCTCTCCAGGGGCGCGGTGCAATATGTTCTCGATGACGGTCTCGTGGTGCTGCTGCCGCGGTCGCGGCAGGGGTCCGGTCTGGCCTTCGCCCTGGCCTTCGCCCTTGTCGTGCTGCTGCCGATCCTCGCCGCCCTCGGAGCCAAGAGCTTTCTTTTCGCCCGCCTTGATGTACATGCCATGGCCGAGCTGTTGGGGCGGCTGGAAGCGATGGGCGCGCCGGGCCGGGCGCTGGGCTGGCTGATGCAGCCCGAGCCGGTGACCGCGACGCTCGCCCCCATGCTGGCGGGGCTCCTCGGCTGAGGCCCCCCGCCGGGTCGCAGGCTCAATCGGCCGCGTACATGCCCTCGTAGATCGGCGTCAGCGTCTCGTGCTCGAAGAGCGAGCTGACGGAGGTGCCGTGCCAGATGTTGAGGATGGCCTGCGCGAACATCGGCGCGGTCGGCACGATGCGGATGTTGGGCGCGTTCTTCACCGCCTCGGTCGGCTCGATCGAATCGGTGATCACCAGCGATTTCATCACCGATTTCTCGATCCGGCTCACCGCCGGGCCCGAGAGCACGCCGTGGGTGATGTAGCTGTGCACCTCGGTCGCGCCCGCCTCCATCAGCGTCTCGGCCGCCTTGCACAGCGTGCCGGCGGTGTCGCAGATGTCGTCGACGATGATGCAGGCCTTGCCAGAGACATCGCCGATCACCGTCATCTCGGCCACTTCGCCGGCCTTTTCGCGGCGCTTGTCGACGATGGCGAGCGGCGCGCCGATGCGCTTGGCCAGCTCGCGGGCGCGCGCCACGCCGCCGACGTCGGGCGAGACGACCATCACGTCGCTCCGCCGGTCCTTGAAGTGATGCGCCACGTCGAGCGCGAAGATCGGCGCGGCGTAGAGGTTGTCGACCGGGATGTCGAAGAAGCCCTGGATCTGGGCGGCGTGCAGATCCATGGTCAGCACCCGCTCGATCCCGGCCTCGGCGATGAGGTTGGCAACGAGCTTGGCCGAGATCGGCGTGCGCGCCTTGGCGCGGCGGTCCTGGCGGGCATAGCCGAAATAGGGGATCACGGCGGTGATCCGCTGGGCCGAGGAGCGCCGCAGCGCATCGGCCATGATCAGAAGCTCCATCAGGTTGTCGTTGGCCGGGTTCGAGGTCGGCTGGATGATGAACATGTCCTCGCCGCGGACGTTCTCGTAGACCTCGACGAAGATCTCCTGATCGTTGAACCGCTCGATCCGCGCGTCGACGAGGCCGACGTTCATGCCGCGGTGCATCGACATGCGGCGGGCGACCGCCCGGGCGAGGGGTTTGTTGGCGTTACCGGCGATCAGCTTCGGCTCGTTCAGGGTGGGCATCAAGCGGCATCCTTGGCAGGCTTGGGCGCCCCGTAGCGGGGCGGCGCGGAGATTGACACCGCCTAGCACAGCCCTAGCATGGCGCAAACCTGCCCGATGGGCTGGGGAGCTTGGGAGGGCCTAGGTGCCGAAGATCGACTATTTTTTCGCGACACTGTCGCCTTATGTCTACATCGCGGGCCGCAGGCTCGAAGAGATCGCCGCCAAGCACGGCGCCGAGATCGCCTATCGCCCGATCGACGTGATGGCGCTGTTTCCCCGCTCGGGCGGGCAGCTGCCCAAGGACCGACACCCGAGTCGGATCGAATACCGCGCGCAGGAGATGCGCCGTCAGGCCAGGAAGGCCGGGCTGCCGCTGGTGATGCGTCCGGCCAACTGGCCGACCAACGGCGCGCCTTCGTCCTATGCCATCATCAATGCCCAGAAGGCGGGCGGGGGCGACATGGGGATGCTGGTGCACGCGATCACCCGCGCCTGCTGGTCCGACGAAAAGGACATCGCGCAGGAGCACGTGATTCGCGAGGCGCTGGAGGAGGCGGGCTTCGACCCGGATCTCGCCGAGAGCAACCTCATGATGGCCGCCGATGAATACGGCCAGAATCTGGAGGAGGCGGTGCGGCGCGGCGTGTTCGGCTCGCCCTTCTACATCACCGACACCGACGAGCGGTTCTGGGGGCAGGACCGGCTCGGGGATCTGGACCTGCACCTCTCGGGGCAGCTCTAGCCCGGTTCAGTCCAGAAGCGACAGGAACTGTGCCACCCGCGCCTCGCCCAGCGACCAGTCGCAGACGAGGCGCGCGGTGAGCCGCGTCTCGGGCGCGCCCTGCATCGGGTCACCATCCATCACGTAGAAATCGGCACCCCCCTCGATCAGCCGCCGGCAGGTGGCGCGGGGCAGGGTGACGAAGACGAGATTGGCCTCCGCCGGATAGAGGATCTCGGCCTCGGAATGGGCGTCGAGGCCCGCGACGAGCTGCGCGCAGGCGGCGTTGGCCCGCGTGGCGAGATCGCGCCACAGATCATCGGCCAGATAGGCCTGCATCTGCGCCGACAGGAACCGGTGCTTGGAAAACAGGTGCCCGCCGCGCTTGCGGCGCAGCTCGAACTCCTGCGCCAGCGCGGGATCGAAGAACACCGCCGCCTCGACGCCGAGGCAGCCGTTCTTGGTGCCACCGAAGCTCAGCGCATCGACCCCGGCCTTCCAGGTCATCTCGGCGGGCGTGCAGCCCAACGCCATGAGTGCATTGGCGAAGCGTGCCCCGTCCATGTGGACCCTCTGCCCGCGCGCGCGGGCGAGGTCGCCGATGGCACGGATCTGGTCGAGGCTGTGGACGCTGCCGGTTTCGGTCACTTGCGTGATCGAGATCGGGCCGGGCTGGGCGTTGTGGAACGAGCGCGCGCCGGGCGTGCCGATCACCCGCTCCAGATCCGCCGCCGACATCCGCCCGTCCGGGGCGGGCACGAGGCTGAGCTTGGCGCCACCGGTGTAGAACTCGGGCGCGTTGCCTTCGTCATGCTCGATATGCGCGTGCTCCGAGCAGAAGATCGCGTCCCAGGGCCGGGCCATGCAGCCGAGGATCAGCGAATTGGCCGCCGTGCCGGTGGCGACGAGATGCACCTCCGCCTCGGGCGCCTCGAAGATCTCGCGGATGCGGTCGCGGAGCTGCTCCATCGCGCTTTCCGAGCCGTATGCGCGCTGGTGGCCGTCATTGGCCCGCGCGATGGCGTCGAGAATCGCGGGATGGGCGGGACCGGCATTGTCGGAGGCGAATTGCATCAGACGGGCTCCTCGATGATGTGATCTTCCCAATCGTCGTCATCGACTTGGGTTTCGGGCACGGTGCGGTGGATCATCGACACGCCCGCGCGGTGCACCGCCTGCCGGTCGCCCGAGATGAGGTGGTGCCAGTCGTAGAGCGGACGACCCTCGGCGCGCAGCCGGTAGGCGCAGGTCTGCGGCAGCCAGTACATCGTCTCGGCGATCTTCTTAGGCGTCAGCACGATGCATTCGGGCACGTATTTGTGGCGTGTTTCGTATTTCGAACACAGGCAGGTCGCGCCGTCGAGCAGGCGGCACGACACACGGGTCAGCGCCACCTCGCCGGTGTCCTCGTCCTCGATCTTGTTGAGGCAGCACTTGCCGCAGCCGTCGCAGAGCGCCTCCCACTCCTGCACATCGAGGCTTTCGATCGGCAGCTCCCAGAACTTCTCACGCATGGCCGAGCACCTCCCGCGCGCGGGCGCAGTCGGCGTCCATCTGCGCGATCAGCGCATCGAGCCCGTCGAATCTCTCCTCGCCGCGCAGGTATTCGACCAGCGCCACCGAGATCTCGGTGCCGTAGAGATCGCCCTTGAAATCGAAGAGGAAGGTTTCGCAATTGGGCTGGTTCTCGCCGAACATCGGGCGCACGCCGATCGAGGCGGCGCCGTCATAGCTGCCCGCATGCGGGCCCTCCAGCACGTCGACCTTGACCGCGTAGACGCCGAAGCGCGGCATGTGCAGCCCGGCCACGGCCATGTTGGCGGTCGGGTAGCCCAGCTCGCGGCCGCGCTTTTCGCCATGGATGACTTCGCCCTCGAGCCGGTGCCAATGGCCGAGCATCGCGGCGGCGTCGCGCGGGCGGCCTTCGCTCAGGGCGTGGCGGATGGCGGTGGAGCTGACCTCGCCCGCATCGAGCGCGATCAGCGGCGAGGCGGTGACGCCGAAACCATGCGCGCGGCCCAGCTCGGCGAGCATCGCCGCATCGCCCGCGCGGCCCTTGCCAAAGCGGAAATCGGCGCCGATCACCACGTGGCGCAGCCCGAGGCCGCGCGCGATCACGTCGCGGGCGAAGGCCTCCGGCGTCAGCGCCGCGAGGGCCGCGTCGAAGGGCAGCTCGAACAGACGCTCGACGCCGATCTTTTCGAGCCTGTGCGCCCGCGCGGCGCGGTTCATCAGCCGGAAGGGCGGGGCATCGGGGGCGAAATACTCGCGCGGATGCGGCTCGAAGGTCATCACGCCCAAGGGGGCTCGGAGGCGGTCGGCCTCGTCGCGGGCGAGGTCGATCACGGCGCGGTGGCCGAGGTGGACGCCGTCGAAATTGCCGATGGCCGCGGCGGCGCCGCGGTCGGTGGCGGTGATGTCGGAAAGATCGCTCAGGATGCGCATGGCGCTCTGCGTAGCCCTGCGGCGGGGCGCGCGCAAGCGGGCGCGCCCCGGCCGACCGGTGTCATCTCAGCGCAGGAAGCCCGTGGCATAGGCCGGGGCCTGCCCCTCGTCCTTCAGATGCGCGTCGAGCTTGCCCGCGTCGGGCTGGCCGTCGGGAGCGGGGCCGGTGCCGGTTTCCCCGGCCGAAAGCCCGCCGGTGATGAACAGCGCATCCAGCCCTGCGTTCGCCGCGCCCGAGACATCGGTCTGCGGCCCGTCGCCGATGCAGATGATGCGGTCGTCGGTGATGCTCGGGTCGATCTCGGCCAGGCGGCGGCGCGCCAGATCGTAGATTGGCGCATGCGGCTTGCCGAAATAGAGGCTGGTCCCGCCCATCTCGGTGTAGAGCTTGGCCAGGGCGCCCGCGCACCAGACCCGCTCCTCGCCGCGATCGACGATGATGTCGGGGTTGGCGCAAAGGAGCTTCATCCCCTTGGCGATCGCCCGTTCGAACCGCTCGCGGTAAACCTCCGGTTCGGCATGCTCGTCCTCGGGGCCGCAGCAGACGATGCCCTGGGCGGCCTCGAGATCGGTGCGGCTGATCTCGGCGGGGTCCTTGATAATGCGCAGCGGCTCGAAGAAGGCCTCGTCGCGCTCGTCCCCGATGAACCAGACCTTTTCGCCGACCACGCCCTCATACATCGCCGCGCGGGCCGAGTCGCCGGAGCTGGCGATGGAATCCCAGCAATCGCGCGGCACGCCGAGCCCTTCGATCTGGCCTTCGACCGAAGCGCGCGGGCGCGGCGAGTTGGTGACCAGGATCACCTTGCCCCCGCCCGCGCGAAAGCCGCGCATGGCGGCGACGGCGGCCTCGTGGGCGCGCAGACCGTCATGCATGCAGCCCCACAGATCGACAAAGGCCGCGCCGTAGCCGCCCGAGATCTCGGTGAAGCTCTCGATGATCCTGGTCATGGCCCTCAGACCTTCAGCACGGGGATGATCTGCTTTTTGCGGCTCATCACGCCCGGCAGCACGACGCTGTCGCCCGAGACGGTCGTGCCGAAGCTTTTCTCGGCGATCGCCTTCACCGCCTCGTTGGGAATGAGCATCGTCGCCTGCTCCTGCAGGATGTCGACGACGAACAAGAGCACCTCGTCGGCGCCGTCCTCGGATGCCACCTTGGGCATCGCGTCGAGCAGCGCCGCCTTGCGCGACAGCACCTGCTCGGGCGAGGTGGTCTCGAGCACGCTCACGCGCAGCTTCTTGCCCTCGACGGTGGTCTCCTTGCTGTCCATGCGCAGAAGTTCCGCCTCGGAAAAGGCGGAGACGTCGGACTTGGCGGCGAACATCTCGGACGCGTAGCCGGAGATGTCGACGCCCAGATCGGCAGCCAGGCGCTCGGCCAGCGCCTTGTCGGCGGGGGTGGTGGTGGGCGAGCGGAACTCCAGCGTGTCCGACAGGATGCACGACAGCATCAGCCCCTTGATGCCCTCGGGCATCTCGGTCGCCACGTGGCCCATCAGCTCGTGCATGATGGTGGCGGTGCAGGCCACGGGTTTGATGGTGATGTCGATCGGGCCGGCGGTGACGAGGCCGCCGAACAGCTTGTGGTGGTCGATGATCGCGAGGATGTCGGCCTTGTTGATCGAGGCGGGCAGCTCGGCGGGGTTGTTGGTGTCGACGAGGACGACCTTCTGGCCCTCAGCCACGTCGTCGATGATCTGCGGCAGCTCGAAGCCCCAGCGCTCGGCGACGAATTTCGCCTCGGTGTTGGGGTCGCCCAGAAGCCGCGCCTCGGCGTCCTGGCCCTGCTGGTTCAGATACCAGGCCCAGATCAGCGGCGAGCCGGTGGAATCGGTGTCGGGCGCCTTGTGGCCGAAGACGAGCGTGGTCATGCGGGAAATCCTTTGGAGCATCGGGGGTGAACGGGTCGCGCGCCTTATAGGCAGGGGCGCGGGGCTTGTCACCCACCCGGAGGGGATGGGGAGGGGCGGCGCGGATCGCGCGCCGCCCCCCGCCTCACCGCGCGGGCTCCGGTGCCGGTCTGCGGTCCAGCAGCGCCCGCAGGCGCGGCCAGACCCAGCCCAT
>NZ_JAMYXC010000302.1 GCF_024159025.1 Limimaricola litoreus | reverse complement strand
CAGCTGCACGCCGGGGCCAGCGATCCGGGCGGGGCGGGCCAGGGCATCGCCCGGCTCAGGCCGCCGGTCTGGGGCCCGCGGCGCGACGCGATGACCCGGCAGGCCGGCGCCTGGGGCCGGGACAGGCTGGAGCGTGCCGTGTCGCTGCTGATCGAGACCGACCTGCAGCTGCGCTCGGCCAGCCGCGCGCCCGCGCAGGCGCTGGTGGAGCGGGCATTGATCCGGCTGGCGATGATGGCGCGCCGCTGAGCCGCGCGCGGAAGGCGATCCGGCGCGACCCGGACCCCCAAACGCAAAACGGCGGACCCGAAGGTCCGCCGTTCTATCCAACCGGCCCGAAGGCCGGTCGGTCCTGAAATCAGGAGTCGTCCGAAGCGGCGAGAGCCACCAGGCCGGCAACGGCGGCCAGCGGCAGCAGGAAGCCGAGGGGGCCAGCCAGCGAGCCGCGAGCGGCGGGGGCTTCGGGCTCGACCACGACAACCGGGGGCTCAACGATTTCGACGGCCAGGCCACCGGCGAAAGCCGAAGAGGCGGTCAGGGTGCCGGCGACGGCGGCGGCGACGAGGGTCTTGGTGAGGCGCATGTCTCTACTCCAGTTGATAACAAAGCGTTAGGTCGGCTATAGCCAAGATAGGTGTATCACACAAGCTGGATGACCAGATCACCGGGCCGGAAAAACGAAACTAAAGGTCGTTGCTGCGCAAATATGCAACACCCCGGCTGACGAACTGACGCGACGAAATGATCTCTCCGGCCGCGTCGAGCCAGTAATAATTGTCGAAGAGCAGCGCCGCGCCCCGGCAGGACTCGTCGAAGCGGCGCGCCTGCACCCGCCGCGTTCCGAGGTCGACCGTCTCGACTCCCTTGGGCGTTACCGTGCAGTCGAATTCGGCGCGTTCGATTCGATCCAGCCCGTCGAGGGTCTCGTGCACGCGCCGTGCCTGACCGCCGCCCGCGCGCAGCGCCGCCCGGCTCTGGCGCGCGTCGGTGGCCATCAGATCGTCGCCCAGGCCACGGGTCGAGACCAGCATCCCGTCGCGCATCGTGTAAGTGAAGCCCTGCGGCCCGGCGAAGCTGGCCGAGACGCCGTTGTCGATCAACCGCGTCGCGGTGCCCGTCAGCCCCAGCGTGTTGAGGCCGACCCGGCGCAGCGTCGAGGGATCGGCCCTGCCTTTCCCGCTTGCGCCTGCCGCCACGGGGGCGGCTGTCGGCTGCGTGCCGACCAGGGGCGCGATCGCCCCCTGCAGCGCACCGGTGAGCCCCCCCGCGCCGCCGCATCCCGCCATGAGGCCCAGCCCGAGCAGGGCCGCCGTCATCCTGATCCGAATCGTCATTTCCAGAACCGCCCCCAGCCATCTTCGAGATCGTTCAGGTGGCCGTCGCGGACCACCTCGTAGAGCCGCCCGTCGACCCGCAGCTTGGCGCCGCCATCGCGCTGCAGCGAGGCGAGCGAGGTCGAGGCCTCGCGCCGGGTCGGCTGCCCTACCACGTAGTCGAGCGGGATCGAGACCCGGATGCCCTTGTCGAAGGAGCCTTCGCCGTAGGCGTCGAAGGGCACGTCCGTGAGGGTGAAGTAGCCGCCGACGCTCCAGCCGTTCTCGAACTCGCGGTCGAGCGTGAAGGTCGCGCCCCAGTCGCCCGCGAGGTAGCGGCCGACGTCGACCTGCCCGTAGAAGCGGTTGTCGAAATCGTAATAGGCCGAGGCGTGGCCGGTCACCACGTCGTAGTCCTGAAAGCCGAATCCGAGATCGAAATCGCGCTGGCGGGCATAGCTCACCTCCGCGCCGAGCCCGAGCCGGCTGTCGGCGGGCTTCCACAGCACCTCGGTCGAGAGACCGCCATACATCTCCTCGAGATAGCCCAGCGTGGCGCGGGAATAGACGTCGGGCGCGAGCCGCCCGTATTGGGCCAGCGTCAGGTCGCGGATTCCGGTGGTGCCCTGGTCGGCATAGAGCGCGGCGTTGCGGCGCACCGGGTAGGGCTCATCGCCTTCGGCGACGATCAGCTCGGGATTCTCGCGGTTGGTGTAGAGCTGCTGGCGCAGCGTGCCCGAGGCGACGAGGCTGTCGGTGATCTCGTAGCGGGCAGAGAGCTGCCCGCCCAGCTCGACCTGGAAGGGGTCGTCGCCGTTGAATACGGTGATCCGCGCATAGGGCGCCAGCCCGTAGGAGAACCGGTCGTCGAGACGCGGCAGCGGCTCGAGCCCGTCGCGCGGGCCCGCGTCCTGCAGCACCAGCCGCTGCGACAGCGCCTGCGTGCCGCCGGCGGTATCGGCAAAGGCCTCGATGTCGCTGCGGCTCAGCGTCACCGCCGAAAGCGGCACGCCGCGTTGCATCGGCTCGAGCGTGAAGCGCTCGATCGAATCGGGCAGGCCGAGGCTCAGCATCCGCGCGATGCGCCCCATCGCCTGCGCCTCGGCGCGGTAGCGGGTGTTGGTGTAGCGCAGCCGCACGGCGCGGTCCGACAGCTCGATCGAGGAGAGCTCGACCCCTTCGGCCGCCAGCGCCTGCTGCAGCGTCGCGCCGATCGTGGTCTCGGGGATCTGCGCGCGATCCCATGTCGCGGCGGCGCGGGCGTCGCCCTGGCGGATGCGGATCGGCGAGGGGGCGGGATCGAGCCCGGGGCCGAAGGGCCGCGTGCCCGGATCGATCAGGAAGGTGCCGGTGAGCCCCAGCTCCGAGCCGTGCAGCCAGGAAGCGCCGAGCTGCACGCCGGGCAAGGGCCGGTAGACCAGCCCGAAGTTGAGCGGCGAATCCCGCTCGATCAGCCCCAGCTCGGTCTCGCGCTCATAGGCGTCGGAAGAATACTCCGCCTTGAGGGTCAGCTTGTCGGTCGCGGCGTATTCCACGCCGCCGAACAGCGCGGCATCGCCTTTGAAGAGCTGATCGAGCGCAAAGGTCCCGCCCTCGCCGAAATCGAGCGCGGGCCGCTCGTCGAATTCCGACGACAGGAGGCCGAGCGGGTTGTCGAAGCCCCCGTCCGAGCCCAAGCGCCCCCAGCCCAGGCCGCCGGTCACCCGGATCTTGTCGCCGAAGGTCTTGGTCGCGACGAGGTATTCGGAGCTGTAGGCCCCGGTGCCGAGGAAATCCTGCAGCCCCACCGCAAAGGCGGGCAGGAGTTCGGTCTCGTCGTTGAAGCGGTAGCGCAGATCGAAGCTGCGGTCGAAATAATCGTCGACGCGGCCACGGCTGCCGGGCAGCGAGTAATCCTCGATCTTGCTGTAGCGGAAGCTGCCCGAGAGGCCCGGCAGAAGCTGGAAGGTGAAGGTGGTGCGCACCTGCCCGTCGAACCGCCCCATCGTCGCCGCGATCTGCCCGTCCGGCGCGCTCAGCGCCGAGGGCATGTCGATAAGTCCCGGCGTGCCGTAGAGCGTGTAGCTCAGCCCCCGGTCGGACACCGTCTGGGCCTGCACCGCTCCTGCCGCCAGCAGGGCAAGAAGGCTCGCGGCCCCGCCCCGGCGCATCGCTGTGATCGTCATCTCGTGCTGCACTCCCTGCTCGCTCGGCGCACCCTAGCGAGCGGCCCCGGCAAATGAAAGCGAGCGGCGTCTCAGCGCACCGTTCCGAGCCGCCTTGCCGCCGCGCGCCCGGCGTGGCGGCCTGTGGCCAGACAGGCGGTGAGCAGATATCCGCCCGTCGGCGCCTCCCAGTCGAGCATCTCGCCCGCGGCGAAGACGCCGGGCCGGTCGCGCAGCATCAGATCCTCGTTCAGCGCCGAAAAGCGCAGCCCACCCGCGGTCGAGATCGCCTCGTCGAGCGGATGCGGCGCGCCGAGCGGCACCGGCAGGCCCTTGAGAAGGGCCGCCAGCGCCGCCGGATCGCCGGGCAAGGGCCGGGCCCATTCGTGCAAGAGCGCCAGCCGCACCGGATCGAGGCCCAGCGCCTTGCGCAAGTGGTTCGACAGGCTCGCCTTGCCGCGCGGCCGCGCCAGCCTGTCCTTGACCTGCGCGAGGTCGAGATCGGGCAACAGGTCGAAGGCCAAGGCCGCGCCGTCGCGCAGATCGGCCGAGACGGCGTAGATCCCGCCGCCCTCCAGCCCCCGCGCCGAGATCACGCATTCGCCCCGCACCCGCCGCGCCCCGGCGATCAGCGCCACCGGCTTGACCGGTGCGCCGAAATGGGCGCGCATATGCGCGGACCAGGCGACGCCGAAGCCCATGTTGGCCGGGCGGAACGGCGCGACATCCTCCGCCAGCACCTTGGCCCAGGCTCCGTCCGATCCGAGCCGCGCCCAGCTCGCCCCGCCCATGGCCAGCACGGTGGCCTCGGCCTCGATCCCCTGCCGCCCCTCGGGCGTGTCGAACAGGGCCGTGCCCCCCTCCCAGCCCGCAAAGCGCCAGCGGGTCCGCAGATCGACCCCCGCCGCGCCGAGCCGCGCCAGCCAGGCGCGCAGCAGCGGCGAGGCCTTCATCTCGACCGGGAAGACCCGGCCGGTCGAACCGGTGAAGATGTCCTGCCCCAGGTCGCGCGCCCAGGCCTGCACCTCGTCGGGACCGAAGCCCTCCAAGGCGGCGCGCAAACCGTCCGGCATCTCGCCGTAGGCCGCGTCGAAGGCGGCGCGCGGCTCGGCCTTGGTCAGGTTGAGCCCCGACTTACCCGCCATCAGCAGCTTGCGCCCCATGCTCGGCATCCTGTCGGCCAGCACCACGCGATGCCCGGCCGCCGCCAACTCATCCGCGGCCATCAGCCCCGCCGGTCCGCCGCCGATCACAAGTGCCCGCGCCATGGCCGCTCCCCTGCGGCCCAGCGCCGCGCTTGCCAGGACGCATACCCCGTCCCATCTCCTCCCCATGCCAAGCCGCCGCGAAAAACGCCAGACCGAGGCCCGGACCGTCGCCACGCCGCGCGTCGCGCCGCTCTGTGCGCTGTGCCAGCGCCCGATTCCCGAAGGCGTGCCGCAAAGCTCGCATCACCTCGTGCCCAAGATGCGCGGCGGCACACATGGGCCGCAGGTGCTGCTGCACCACATCTGCCACAAGGAGATCCACGCGACCCTGTCGGAGACCGAGCTGGCGCGCGACTACAACACGCCCCAAGCGCTGCGCGCGCATCCCCGGCTAGAGAAGTTCATCGCCTGGGTGTCGAAGCGGCCACCGGAGTTTTCCTCCAAGGTGCCGGGGCGCCGCCGCGCCCGCCATTGAGCGGGTCTAGACCAGTCCGATCCGCCTGCGGATCTCCTCGTCGCGCAACGAGATCTCCTGCCCGACCCGGTCATCGGCCGCGTCCGAACACATCCAGACCAGGGCCTTGGCGGGCCATTCGGGCGGGATATGCACCGACCAGTCGAGCCGGCTCACCGCGTTGATGCCGCTTTGCTTGATCTCGCGCTGCATCTGCGTCGCTACCGTGCCGGGGCTCAGCCCCATCGCCCGGATGCCGCGCCCACGATATTCGAGATCGAGCGAAGAGGTCAGCATCGCCGCTCCGGCCTTGGAGGCGCAATAGGCCGACCAGCCCTCGACCGCGTTGTGCGCCGCCCCCGAGGAGACGGTGATCATCGTGCCGCCGCCCTGATCCAGCATCTGCGGCAGGGCCGCGCGCATGCCGTTGAAGACGCCCTTGAGGTTGATGTCCACGACCTTGCCCCAGGCTTCGGGGTCGAGATCGCCCATCGCGCCGATCGGCTCGATCGCGCCGGCGTTGTTGATCATCACGTCGAGCCGCCCGAATTCCTTGACGCAGGCCTCGACCGCCGCCTCGATCTCCCAGTAGCGGCTGACGTCGCAAGGGATGGCGAGACCCGCCTCGCCCAGCTCCTTGGCAATGTCCGACAGCGCCTCGGCGCTGCGCGCCAGCAGCGCGACCCGCGCGCCCTTGGCCGCGAATTCGCGCGCGGCCGCAGCACCGATGCCGCGGCTCGCCCCGGTGATCAGAACCGTCTTTCCCTGCATCGCCTCTTCCCCCGCGCTTTGAGCTTTCGTCCAGCCTAGCGGGGGCCTAGTCTCCGGTCCAGACGCGGCGGGTGCGGCCCGCGCGGCGGGCCCGGCCCGTGGAAAGCGATTGCGAGGAGGGTCCGAGATGACCGCATTGAAAACGGCGTCGATCGGCGCGCTGATCCTGATGGGCGGGGCCGCGCAGGCCGATGTCACGGCCGAAGAGGTCTGGCAGGACTGGCAGGCGGGCGCGGCGCAGCTGGGCGAGGCCCGGATCGAGACCGGCTCCGAGGAGCGCGCGGAGGGCAGCCTCACCATCACCGACCTCGTGCTGACCATGACCGGCGAGGATGGCGAAATGATCATCCGCGTGCCGCGGATCGACTTCGTCGAGACCGAGGCGGGCACGGTCGAGGTGACCCTGCCCGACAGCTACCCGATTGCCTTTTCCGGCACCGACGAGGTGGGCGTGAGGACCGAGATCGACCTTGCCGTGCGGCAGACCGGGCTCGACGTCACCGTGAGCGGCGATCCGGAGGCGATGCGCTACGACTACGCCGCCGCCCGCTATGCTCTGGTGCTCGACCGGCTGGTCGAGAATAGCGCGCCGGTCGCCGCGGAAGCGATGCTGGCGCTCAACGCCCTGCGCGGCAGCTACCTGTCGCAGACCGAGAGCTCGGGCCTGCGCCGCACCGACTACGATCTCGCCGCCGAAACGCTCGAACTGTCGATCGAGGCCGAGGAGGGCAGTGGAGACGACGCGGCTGGCGCCATGTCGATCGACGCCAGCGTCGCGGATGTGGCGCTCTCGGGCCAGATGGCGCTGCCCGAGGGGATGGAGGAGGCCGAGGCGCTGCCCGATGGCTTCGCGCTGGGCTTCGACTATGCCACCGGCCCGGCGCTGGTGGAGTTCGACGGCGAGGGGCCGCAGGGCCGCGCCGTCGGCACCGCCCGCACCGCTTCGAGCGCGGTGCAGCTGTCGCTCGACCCCGCCCGCGCCGCCTACGAGTCCTCGACCAAGGGGTTGGATCTGGCGCTCACCGATGGGCTGATGCCCTTTCCGATCGAGATCTCGGTCGCCGAATACGGCTTCGGCCTCGACCTGCCGCTCGGCTCGGATACGGCGCCGCAGGATCTCTCCGCGCGGGTGACGATCGATAGCCTGAGCTTGGGCGATCCGCTCTGGGCGCTGTTCGATCCGCGCGAAGCGCTGCCGCGCGAACCCGCGACGCTGATCGTCGAGCTGTCGGGCAGCGCGCGCCTGCCGCAGGACCTCGCCGATCTCGGGACCGCCGGGGCGATGGGCGGGGCCATGGGCGAGACGGAGGCGATGCCCGAGGCCGCGCCCGAACTCGAGAGCCTGACCCTCGACCGGCTGGTGCTGCGCCTTGCCGGGGCCGAGATCCTGGGCGACGGGGCCTTCACCTTCGACAACGAGGATCTCGAGACCTTCGAGGGCTTCCCGCGGCCCGAGGGGCGGATCGACCTCAGGGCCACCGGGCTGAACGGGCTTTTGGAGAACCTGTCGAAGATGGGCGTGATCCCGGCCGAGCAGCTGATGGGCCCGCGGATGATGCTGGGGCTGTTCACCACGACGGTCGGCAATGACGAGCTGACCTCCGAGATCGTGATCGACGCGGCGGGACAGGTCATCGCCAACGGCCAGCGGATCAGGTAATCCGCGGCCTCGCGCCCGTCTCGCGTCTGTCTCGCGCCCACCCCGCGCGCGGGGCCGCGCTTTCCAGACGGGCACGGGCGCGCTAGATGCAGGCGCGACAGCCCGAAAGGATCCGCCCATGACCGCCTCGCTCGCCGACCTGACCGACCGGATGCTCCAGGCCGCCCACCGCGCCGGGGCCGAATCCGCCGACGCGGTGGCGGTGGACGGCACCTCCGTCTCGATCGACGTGCGCGAGGGGCGGCTGGAGCAGGCCGAGCGCGCCGAGGGCGTCGATATCGGCCTGCGGGTGCTGATCGGGCGCAGGCAGGCCATCGTCTCCTCCTCGGATGCCCGCGACGCCACGATTCAAACCATGGCCGAGCGCGCCGTCGCCATGGCGCGCGAGGCGCCCGAAGATCCCCATATCGGGCTGGCCGAGGCGGAGCAGCTGGCGCGCGACACCGATTCGTCGCGGCTTCAGATGCACGATCCTTCGCCCGAGCCCGATCCCGCGATGCTCGAAGAAGATGCGCGCCGGGCCGAGGCCGCCGCGCGCGGCGTGGCGGGTGTGACGCAGGTGCAGGGTGCCACCGCGGGCTATGGCCACCGGCGGGTTCATATTGCCGCGACCAATGGCTTCTCGGGGGGCTATGCGCGCTCCGATCGGGCGATCTCCTGCGTCGCCGTCTCGGGCGAGGGCACGGGCATGGAGCGCGACTGGGACGCCGACAGCCGCATCTTCCAGGCCGACCTGCGCAGCCCGGAAGAGATCGGCCGCCTTGCGGGCGAGCGGGCGGCGGCGCGCCAGGGCCCGCGCCGGCCGCGCACCGGCCGCTACCCTGTGCTGTTCGACGAGCGCATCTCCTCTTCGCTGGTGGGCCATCTCGTCGCCGCCGCCAATGGCGCGGCCATCGCGCGCGGATCGAGCTGGCTTTTGGGCCGCGAGGGCGACCGCGTCCTGCCCGCCGGGATCTCCCTGACCGAGGAGCCTCACCGCCCGCGCGCCTCGGGCTCGCGGCTGTTCGACGGCGAGGGGCTGCCCACGACCGAGCGAGCGCTGGTTGACGACGGGGTTCTGACGGGCTGGATTCTCGATCTGGCCACGGCGCGCAAGCTGGGGCTGCAAAGCACCGCCAATGCCGCGCGCGGCACCTCCGCGCCGCCCTCGCCCTCCGTCACCAACCTGAGGCTGACCCAGGGCGAGGCCAGCCGCGAGGATCTGATCGCGCAGATGGGCACCGGGCTTCTGGTCACCTCGATGATCGGCTCGACCATCAACCCCAACACTGGCGATTATTCGCGCGGTGCGGCGGGCTTTTGGGTCGAGAACGGCGAGATCCTGCACCCGGTCAACGAATGCACCATCGCGGGCAACCTGCGCGACATGCTGATGTCGCTGGTTCCGGCCAATGACGCGCGCGATCACCTGAGCCGGATCGTGCCCTCCCTGCTGGTGGACGGGATGACCCTTGCCGGTGACTGATCACAGCGAGGACCTCGCGCTTCTGGTCGCGGCGGCGCAGGCGGCGGCGCCGATCGCCAGCGCCTACAGCGCGCCCGAGGTCTGGGACAAGCCCGATGGCGGCGGCCCGGTCTGCGAGGCCGATCTCGCGGTCGATGCGATGCTGCGCGAGCGGCTCGGCGCGGCGCGGCCCCGATATGGCTGGCTCTCGGAGGAGACGGCCGACGCGCCCGAGCGGCTCGGGGCCGAGCGTATCTTCATCGTCGACCCGATCGACGGCACGCGCGCCTATCTCGAAGGCAGCCCCGACTGGGCGCATTCGCTCGCCATCGCGCAAGACGGCAAGATCACCGCGGCCTGCGTGCTGCTGCCGCGCCACGGGCTGCTCTACACCGCGACGCTGGGCGGCGGCGCCCTGCTCAACGGCGCGCCGATCCGTGCCAGCGCGCAGACGGACCCCGCCCGCGCGACGCTTCTGGGCCCAAGGCTGGCGATGAGCCCCGAGCACTGGACCGGTGGCGACGTGCCGCCCGTCCGGCGCGCCTTCCGCTCGGCGCTGGCCTGGCGCCTGTGCCTTCTGGCCGAGGCGCGCTTCGACGCCATGCTGACGATTCGCCCGACCTGGGAATGGGACATCGCCGCGGGCAGCCTGATCCTGACCGAGGCGGGCGGCACCGCGACCGACAGGCGCGGTGCTACGCTGTCGTTCAACAAGCCGCATCCGCAAAGCGACGGCGTGCTGGCGGGCGGCGCGCTGCACGGCGTGCTGCTGGCGCGGCTCGAAGCGGCGCCGGACAGCCCCGCCCCCGATCCCTCCACCGCTTGACCCGACCCCGCCGAGGCGTAGTTTGCCGCCAAAGCCCCAACCCCGAGGAAATCCCATGACCCAGCGCCTGCATCTCGTCTTCGGCGGCGAGCTGACCGATCCGTCGCAGAACGTGTTCCGCGATACTAACGACATCCACATCGTCGGCATGTTCCCCGACTATGCCTCGGCCTACAACGCCTGGAAGACCGAGGCGCAGCGCACGGTGGACAACGCCCACATGCGCTACTTCATCGCCCATATCCACCGGCTGCGCGACGAAGAGGCCGCCGCCTCGCCGACCGAGGAACTCGGCAGCTGAGACCCGCACCCGCCGATCCCGCGGCGCGGCCCGAGGGGCCGCTGGTCTGGGTGCACAGCCCCGACCCCGAGCGCAGCCGCACCGCCCTCGCGCTGGCGCGGCACCTCGAGGAGGAGCGCGAGCCCGTGACCTTGCTGCTCACGGCGGCGGCGCGTCAGCGCGACGCGCCGCGCAACGTGCTGCAATGGCCGCCCTTCCTCGACAGCCGCGCCGCGACGCAGACGTTTCTCGGGCGTTGGCGGCCCGACCTGCTGCTGTGGATCCGCGGGCCGCTGCAACCGGCACTTCTGTCAGAAACGGCACGCGCCGGCATTCCCGCGCTGATGGTCGATGCCGAGGCCGAGACCGCCACCCTCGCGGGGGGCAGGTGGCGGCCCGGGGCGCGGCGCGCGGCCTTCGCCGCCTTCGAGCGGATTCTG
>NZ_JAMYXC010000110.1 GCF_024159025.1 Limimaricola litoreus | reverse complement strand
GGGCGCAGGCCGCCCAGCGCCGCGCAGGGCGTGCCGAGCCAGCCGACGATCCCCGAGGACGACAGCACGGGCCGCAACTCGGCGATGAGGGCGCGCATCTGCACCAGCGGCAGCCCCGCCTCGTCGAACTGGCAGGCCGGGTAACGCCCCCCATGCTCGACCACGCGCCCGGCCGTGCTCCAGGCCTGCGCGATCTCCCCGCCGAGCGGCACCCAGCGCCGCAGCCGGGCCGCCACCTCGGCGGCATCCCGCATCGGCAGGCTCTCCGGCGCATCGTGAACCCGAATATCCATCTGCAATCCTCCCGCGCGATCAGATAGGCGGCGAACGCGCGAAGGAAAGCATTGAAACCTGTACGAAATCGCTCATAGCGGGCATTGGGTCGCGCGACCCCTGCGCCGCTGGCCCCTTGGCATAGGCCCGCCCCGGCATGTGCAAGGACCAGGCCGGGCCGGGCGCTCAGCTGGCGATGTCGCGCATCGCGGCGAGAAAGCGGATCACCTCGGCCTCGGTGTTGTAATGGCACAGGGAGACGCGCACGCAGCTCTCCATCCCGAGCGGGGTCAGGATGTTGCCCGAGTAGTGGTCCGCCTTGCGGATATGAGTGCGGATCCCGGCGGCGTTGAGCGCGGCGACGATATCGCCCGCCGCGTAACCGGCCAGCGCGAAGGAGACGAGCCCCTCGCGGCGGGGGTTGTCGACGCCGCCGATGACGGTGATGCCCTCGAAGCTCGCCAGCCCCGGCAGGTTGCCCGCGCCGTGCAGCATCGCCCGCGTGAGCGCGGCCTCCTGCGCATGGATCGCCTCGCCCGCGGCCAAGATCCGCGCGCGGCGGTCGTCGTGGTCGCCGATCTGCCGGCCGAGCCAGTCGAAATAGGCGACGACATCCGAGAACGCCGCATAGGCGCCCGCGTCGCGCGTGCCAAGCTCCCACGGCGCGCCGGGCGCGCCCATCAGCCCGTCATGCGGCAGCGCCGCCAGCCGGTCCGATAGCCAGGCGATGCCGTAGCCATGGCGCGAAAACACCTTGTAGGGCGAGATCACGTAGCCATCGACGCCCAGCGCGGCGAGGTCGAGCCTTCCATGCGCCGCGTGCTGGATGCCGTCGACGATGATGTAGCACTCGGGCGCGGTTTGCCGGATCTTCGCCGCGATCGCGGCCACATCGACGCCCATGCCGGTGACGGGAGAGGTGTGCAGGATCGTGGCGACGCGGGTGTCGGGCGTGATCTCGGGCGCATAGCTGTCCGCATCGACCGAACCGGTGGCATCGTCATGCGTCACCAGCACGTGGCGCTTGTTGCCGATCGGGGCGTAGCGGTCGGCGGCCGAGCGGGTCGCGGGATGCTCCAGCGTCGAGCCGAGCACACGGCCTTCCGGCGTGCCGAGGCATGCCGCGCCGATCAGGCGAAAGAGCAGCTCCGTGCCGCTTTCGCCGGCGATGAACTGCCCCCCCGGCGCGTTGAAGAACACTGCCATGTCCTCCTTGGCCCGCGCGATCAGCTCGACCGCCGCTTGGCCCGCCGGGTTGTCGCGGCCCGGGTTGTCGGGGATGGCGGCAAAGCGGGCCGAGGTTTCGACCACCGATTTCAGCGTCAGCGCCCCGCCCGCATTCTCGAAGAAGATCCGCTCGCCCTGGAACGGGCAGTCGGAGACATGGGCAAAACGGTTGCGGATTTCCTCGATCAATTGCGGCTGCGCGTCGAACATCGGCTTTCATCCTTTCGGCCGGGGGCCCCGGCGGCTGTGGTCGGCGCGATAGTGTACAAGATCGCGCGAGGGTCAATCGCCCGAAGCCGGGGGCCGGTCAGGCGCAGGGATGCCGCGACAGGTCAACGCCCGGCTCGTCCTTGACCGTGCGCAACACGATCTCCGAGCGCACCTGCGCCACCTGGTCGTGCGGCAAGAGGTGTTCGTGGATGAAGCGGGCAAAGGCCTCGAGATCGGGGGTGCGCAGATCGAGGATGTAATCCGCGTCGCCCGAGACCGAAAAGGCCGAGCGCACCTCGAACCGCCGCTCCACGAAGCGCGCGAAGCTGCGGTCGTTGTCGCCGCCGTGACGCCGCAGGTTGACCCGCACGATGGCACGCAGACCGAAGCCCAGCTTCTCCCCATCGAGCCGCGCGGCATACCCCGCGATCAGCCCGGCGTTTTCCAGCGCCGCCCGCCTGCGCGAGCATTGCGAGGCTGACAGATGCACCCGCTGCGACAACGCCGCATTGGTCAGCGCCCCGTCCGCCTGCAGCGCCCGCAGGATGGCGATGTCGAATTCGTCCAGCGTCATGTAGCCTCTCCTTCGTGCCCGCTTGCTGCACGATACCCTTGGTGGCTGCGCGGGTTGAACGGAGAATGCGAGCTTGATGCACGAAACATGCAATCCAAGTTCGGCTTGAGGTGCAAGATGCACACCCCATGCGCGGCCGCTGCGGCACAATGGCGGCAACCGCAGCCATGAGGAGGTCGCCCGATGGGTCCCTTTCCGCACAATGCCCCCAAGGCCACGATCAGCGAGACGAACCCCGCCGGCACCGACGGCTTCGCCTTCGTCGAATTCGCCCATCGCGATCCGGCCGTGCTCGACAAGCTGTTTCGCCAGATGGGTTTCGTGCCCATCGCCAAGCACAAGTCGAAGGACATCACCCTCTACCGGCAGGGCGACATCAACTACCTGCTGAACGCCGACCCGGAGGGCCACGCCGCGCAGTTCGTCGAGGATCACGGCCCCTGCGCCCCGGCGATGGGCTGGCGCGTCGTCGATGCGCAGCACGCGCTGAAGCGGGCGGTCGAATTGGGGGCCGAGGAATACACCGGCGACGGCAAGGCGATCGACGCCCCGGCGGTCTACGGCATCGGCGGCTCGCTGCTTTATTTCATCGACACCTACGGCGAGAAGGGCAGCGCCTTCGAGGCCGATTACGACTGGCTCGGCGAGGCCGACCCCTGCCCCGAGGGCTTCGGTTTTTACTACCTCGACCACCTGACCCATAACGTCGTGCGCGGCAACATGGACACCTGGTACCGCTTTTACGCCGACACCTTCAATTTCCGCGAAATCCGCTTCTTCGACATCAAGGGCAAGCAGACCGGCCTGACCAGCCGGGCGCTGACCTCGCCCGACGGCAAGATCCGCATCCCGATCAACGAGAGCGCCGACGACAACAGCCAGATCGAGGAATACCTGCGCGAATACAAGGGCGAGGGCATCCAGCACATCGCCATCGCCTGCGACGACATCTATGGCGGCACCGACAGGATCGCGGAAGCGGGGATGGAGTTCATGCCCGGGCCGCCCGCCACCTATTACGAGATGAGCCATGCGCGGGTGAAGGGCCACGAGGAGCCGATCGACCGGATGCAAAAGCGCGGCATCCTGATCGACGGCGAAGGCGTGGTCGGCGGCGGCGAGACGCGGGTGCTACTGCAGATCTTCTCCAAGACCGTGATCGGCCCGATCTTCTTCGAGTTCATCCAGCGCAAGGGCGACGACGGCTTTGGCGAGGGCAATTTCCGCGCGCTGTTCGAATCCATCGAGGAAGACCAGATCCGGCGCGGTGTGCTGAAACCCGAAGCCGCCGAATGAAATGGTCCGACCTCAGGGCCGCCCCCGCCCCGGGGACGGTCATCCTGCAGGACGCGCCCGCGGAACCGGCCCTGAGCCTGACGGTCACCAGCGAGGCCGGGGATTTCCCCCTGCTGCTGGTGCGCACGGCGCAGGGCGTCAGGGGCTATGTGAACATGTGCCCGCACCAGTTCCTGCCGCTCGACCATCGCGGCGGGCAGCTTTTGTCGAAGGATGGCGCAAAGCTGATGTGCTCGGCCCATGGCGCGATGTTCGACGCCGCGACTGGCAAGGGCGTGGCAGGCGAAGGGCTCGGCTGCGCGCTGCTGCACGTGCCGCTGGAGACGCATGAGGGGGAGATCAGGATCGCATGCGCGATGTCTGACGGGTGATGCGAAAGAGGCGGGGCCGAGACCCCCGCCTGTCGCGATTTCCGGACGAGGGCTGCGCCTCAGTTCGCGATCACCTTGATGATCACCTCGTCGAGCGCATCCATGCAGGCTGCGTCGTCACCGCCTTCGGCCATCTCGCGCGCCTGCTGAAGCTCAGTGCGCGCTTCGATCACCCGCTCGCCCGCGTCGCCCGACTCGTCGGCTTCCTCGACGGCGGCGGCCTCCTCGGCCTCGTCCTGCACCGGGATCACCGGCTCGCCGTCATAAGCATCGGGTGCGCTGCCGGTTTCGTCATCTTCCTCGGCGGTGCCGCTGTCCTCCATCGCCTGCGCCTCGCGCGCCCCGGCGACGGCCTGTCCGCTCGAGGAGGCGGAGATCGCCTGCTTGGCGGCGAGATCGAGCAGGCGCTCGAAATCGTCGATCCGGCCCGTGCAATCATGCGCGAGGGCGGGGCCGGCGAGGAAGGTGGCCAGCACGCCCCCCGCCACTGTGGTCTTGAGCTTCATCACGATGGATCTCCCTTCAGCTGCGCAGCTGGTCGGCGATGGGCAGCCGGCGAATGCGTTTCTTGGTGGCGGCGAAGACGGCGTTGGTGATCGCGGGCACGACGGGCGGCAGGCCCGGCTCTCCGACACCGCCGAGCGGGCGGTCGTAGGCCGCGTCGGAGCCCACGAAATGCACGTCGATCCGCTTCGGGGCCTGCTCCATCCGCGGGATGAGGTAGGTGTCGAAGTTGTCCTGCACCGCGCGGCCCTCGGCGAAGGTCACCTCGGTCATCAGCGCCTGGCCGACGCCCATGATCACCGCGCCCTCCATCTGGCTGCGGATGCGGTCGGGGTTCACATGCGCGCCGCAGTCGATCGCGATCGAAACGCGCGGCACCGTGACCTCGCCATCGACCACCTCGACCTCGGCCGCCACGGCGACATAGGAGACGAAGCTGTAATGCCCGGCGATGCCGAGGCCACGCCCCTCCTCCATCTCGCGGCCCCACTCGATCCCGTCCGCCGCCGCCTCGACCACCGCCGCCATGCGGCCGGTGTCGATCGGGTAGACATCCGGATTCTCGCCGTAGTTCCACACGTCGCCCTGGTTGGTCGGGTCGATCTCGCGCGCGGGTCCGATCAGCTCAAGGAGATACTCCTTCTGGTCGCGGCCCGCCGCCTCCGCCAGCTCGGCGGCAAAGGACTGGATCGCGAAGGCATGCGGGATGTTGGACACCGAGCGGTACCAGCCGATCCGCACATGGGCGGGGGCCTGCGGGTTCTCCGCGCGGATGTTCTCGATCGCCAGAGGCATGTTGAGAAGCCCCATGCCAAGCTCGAGGGGCAGCTTCTGCATCGGGTCGGGCGCGAAGATCGAGCCGATGGTCGGCGCCGCCGTGCGGTGCCGCCATGCGATCGTCTTACCGCTCTCGTCGAGCCCCGCCGACATCTTCTCGACCGAGACGGTGTGGTAGTAGCTGTGGTGGATGTCGTCCTCGCGGGTCCAGGTCAGCTTGACGGGCGTGCCGTCCATGGCCTGGCTGAGAATGCCCGCCTCGAGCACGAAATCAGGCTTGGACTTGCGGCCGAAACCGCCGCCCAGCAGCGTGACGTTGACCTTGACCGCGCTCTCTTCGAGCCCGAGCCGTTCGGCCAGGCGCAGCTTCGTCACCTGCGGCGCCTGCACGCAGGCCCAGGCCTCGGCCTGGCCGTCCTTGATCTCGACCACCGCGGCGGGGGCTTCCATCGGTGCCTGCGCGAGATGCGGGATGTAGTACTCCGCCTCGACGGTCTGCGCGGCGCCCGCGGCTGCCTCGTCGTAATTGCCCTCGTCGCGGATCACCTTGCCATCGCTTGAGTTCGCCGCCTGCGACAGCGTCTCGTGGTAGGCCTCGCTGTCGTAATCGGCGTTGGGACCATCGTCCCATTCGATCTGCAGCGCGTCGCGCCCCTTCATGGCGAGGAAGGTGTTGCGCGCGATCACCGCGACGCCGCCCAGCGGGGCGAACTCGGTCGGAAACTCCGAAGGCTCGATCCGCACGACCTTTTCGACGCCCTCGATGGCCAGCGCCGCGCTGTCGTCGAGCGACTTGACCGTGCCGCCATAGACGGGGGGCCGGGCGACGACGGCATAGAGCATGCCATCGCGGCGCACGTCGATGCCGTAAGTCGTGGTGCCGGTGGTGATGTCCATGTTGTCGACGAGACCGATCGAGTTCTTGCCGATATAGCGGAACTCAGACGGGTCCTTGAGCTTGAGGCTGTCGCGCGCGGGCACCTCGAGATCCATTGCGGCAGCGGCCAGCTCGCCGTAGCCCAGCGACTTGCCCGAGCCCGCATGGCTCACCTTGTGGCCCTCTGCCTTGACCTCGGAGACATCGACGCCCCATTGATCGGCGGCGGCCTGCTCCAGCATGGTGCGCGCGGCCGCACCGGCGCGACGCAGCGGCATGAAGTGATGCCGCAGGCTGCGCGAGCCGTCGGTGTCCTGATTGCCGTATTTCTCCTCGTCGCCCGGGGCCTGGGTGACGCGGACGTTCTCCCATTCGGCCCCCAGCTCGTCGGCGACGACCATGCCGATCGAGGTGCGCACGCCCTGACCCATCTCCTGCCGGTGGCAGGTCACGGTGACGATGCCGTCCTCGGCAATGGCGATGAAGATCTTGGGATCATCGCGCCAGCCGTTGGGCATGGCGTCACGACCGAAGTCCGGCTCTTCTTCCTGTGCGCGGCCCGGACGGGGGAGGCCCACGGCGAGCACGAAGGCGCCCGCACCCATGCCGCCCAGGATGCCGCGGCGGCTGACGTTGATGATCGAGCTGTTGCGCATCACTGGGTCTCCGCTTCGGTGGGGGTGCCGGACTTGGCTGCCGAGGCCTGCTTCACCGCCGCGCGGATCCGCGGGTAGGTGCCGCAGCGGCACAGGTTCGCGCTCATCACCGCGTCGATGTCCTCGTCGGTGACAGTGTCGTACTGGTCCACCAGGGCTGCGGCCTGCATGATCTGGCCCGCCTGGCAGTAGCCGCATTGCGCGACGTTGAGATCGCGCCAGGCTTCCTGCACCGGGTGATCGCCCTTCTCGGACAGCCCTTCGATGGTGGTGACCTCGGCGCCTTCGAGCACGCCCACCGGCGTCACGCAGGCAAAGGAGGGCGCGCCGTCGATATGCACGGTGCAAGCCCCGCAGGCGGCGATGCCGCAGCCGTATTTCGTTCCGGTGAGACCCATCTCGTCGCGCAGGACCCACAGCAGCGGCGTGTCCTGATCGCCGTCGAACTGTCGTTCCTCGCCGTTGATGACTAGCTTGACCATCCCGGTGTTCTCCTCTTTCGTCGATCCCGGTCCGGCGCGCCGCCGACCGCTTTTCGCATGCCGCGACATGGGGCAAAGGTGACAAGGATCCAGTCAAGATCCGCGATTCTTCGCTTTCGAGAGAAGGTGACGTCGAGACAGAGGGGAACCGCAACGCCATGATGTGGATTAACAAAGGCGGTGATGCGCCATTGGCGGTGCCGCGGATCTGGAATTTCAGCCGAAAGGACCCGCCCATGAAACTCTTTACCGCCCTCGCCACCACCACCCTGCTCGCCGCCCCCGCCTTCGCCCAGGAAGTGGAAGGCGACGTCGCCAACGGTGAATCCGAATTCGCGCGGCAATGCGTGAGCTGCCACATCATCGCCGACGAGAGCGGCGAAGTGCTCGCCGGGCGCAATGGCCGGATCGGCCCGAACCTGCACGGCGTGATCGGGCGCGCCCCCGGTGCGGTCGAGGATTTCCGCTACAGCGATGCGATCGTCGCCTATGGCGAGCTCGCCCCCGAGGAAGACCTGACCGGCACCGCGCCCACGGGCGAAGAGTTCGAGACCGTGGTCTGGGGTCCCGAGAACACCATGGCCTACCTGCAGGATCCGACCGCCTTCCTGCGCGAGGCGCTCGATGACAACCGCGCCCGCTCCAAGATGGCCTACAAGGTGCGCGACGAGCAGGTCGCGGCTGACCTCTACGCCTATCTCGCGACCTTCAGCCCGGATTTCGAGATGGGCGACGACATGGCCGAAGGCGGCATGGAGACGGAGATGGAAGGCGAGGCCGCGATGGGCGACATGGACGAGATGGATCACTCCAAGGACGACATGATGGACGACACCGACACCGAAACCGATACGGCGAACTGAGCCCGGTGGGTCAGCACCCCTCTTCGGTCGAGATGACGCAAAGCGCCGTGACGGCGGAGGTGCTGCCTTCCGCCGTCACGGCCTTTGCGCTGACCGCCTCCGAGGTCGAACCGGCGCTTGCCGCCTTGGCCGAGCGCGGCGGGGTGCTGGCGATGCTGGTCGGGATCGATGGCGCCTTCTACCGCCCGCTCGGGGCCGTCATGGCCTTTCCCGAGAGCGGCGCGCCGGTGGGCAGCCTGTCCTCGGGCTGCATCGAGGGCGACCTCGCGCTGCACGCCGCCGAGGCCCTGACCGAAGGCAGGCCCCGGCAGCTGCGCTACGGGCGCGGATCGCCCTATCTCGACATCCGCCTGCCCTGCGGCAGCGGGCTCGACGTGGTGCTCGCCCCCGTCACCCCCGGCGCGCATTTCGATACACCTCTCGCCGATCTGCGCGCCCGCCGCCCGGCCCGGCTCTGCCTGCCGGATCTGCCCGAGCTGGAGATCCGCCCCGACCCGCGCATGGCTGTGATCGGCACCGGCCCCGAAGCCGCGACCTTCGCGAAGCTGGCGCAGGCGGCGGGCTATCCGACCCTGCGATGCGACAGGCTCGCGCCCGGGGATGCCGACGCCGCGACCGCCGTGGTGCTGTTCTTTCACGAGCACGAGCGCGAGACGGAGATCCTCGACGCGGCGCTGCGCTCCCCCGCCTTCTGGATCGGCGCCCAGGGCAGCCGCACGGCACAGGCGCGCCGGCTCGAGGTGCTGCGCGCCGCCGGGTGGGACGAAGCCGCGCTCGCCCGGGTGCGCGGACCGATCGGCCTCATCAAGGGCAGCCGCGATCCGCGCGTGCTCGCCGTCTCGGTGCTGGCCGAGATCGTTGCCGCCACGCAGTAAACCTGTCTGAAACGAACCCAAGGGTGAGAGCTGACGCGATGGGTGCGGAAGCCCTTGTCTCGTAGCAGCCGAGGGCCACCTCAGGCACAGGCCGACCTACAGGAGATCCACATGACAGACCGCGTTCTCTTCATCACCGGCGCGTCCTCGGGCATCGGCGCCGCCACCGCCCGCACCGCGGTGGCCGCAGGCTGGCACGTCGGGCTGATGGCCCGCAGTGCCGACAAGCTCGACGCTCTTGTCGCCGAGTTGGGCGACCGGGCCTTGGCCCTGCCGGGCGACGCCACCGATCTCGCGGCGCAGGAACGCGCCGTGGCCCGGCTCGTCGAGGCCAAGGGCGGGCTCGATGCGGCCTTTGCCAATGCCGGCACCGGCCTCGACACACCCGGCACCGTTGAGGGCGACCCCGAAGAATGGCGCCGCATGATCGATCTCAACATCATGGCGCTGCTTTATACTGCACGCGTGGCCCTGCCCGAGCTGAAGAAGCGTCGCGGCCAGCTGGTGCTGACCGGCTCGGCGGCGGGCAAGCGGCACATCGCGGGCTCGATCTACGGCGCAACGAAATGGTTCGTGCATGGCTACGCGGGCAATATGAGCGAGGAAATGCGCGAATGGGGCGGGCGCTGCACGGTGATCGCGCCGGGCATGGTCGACACGCCCTTCTTCTTGGAGCCCAAGCCCGACAAGATCCAGCCCGAGGACATCGCCCGGGCGGTGGTCTTCGCGCTCGACCAGTCCGAGACCTCGGACCTGCGCGAGATGTTCATCATGCCGACAGGCTGACCCGGAAACGCGGCGTTGCGCGTGCCGCCAAGGCGTCCCGGTCGGAGCGGATCAGCCCAATTCGCCTTTCGGCGGCGCTTTGAGCACGCGAAATTCCGACCCGTATCCCACGATACAGCTGATGCCTGTCGGATCGGTGAGCAGGACAGTGTAGCTGCCATTGTCGGGATTGGACCAGATCTCGAGCAACCTTTGCCGTGTCTCGACGGTGGTCTCCAACCCGGCGGCGGTCGGCGCTTCCAGGTAGCGGTCCTTCAGACGCTCCACGATATGGTCGCGCGGCGCACAGCCCATCGCGGCGGCAGGCGGTGCCGTCGCCGCCATTCCGGACAAAAGCGCCGCGGTCACGAGACGTTTGAACATCGTAACCTCCTTCTCCGCAGGAACGGAAAAAGCTCGGAGGAGATGCCGCGGAGATCAACGCCCCCACTTCATATATGGGTTGCAGGTCCGATGCGCCCAGTGCACGGGCGATCAACAGATGCGGAAGCGCCTTTGCGCGGGAGGCGGGGCCCGTACGGGCGCGGGCAGCCCCCGTCGGCACCTCTACGGGCATTTCCGCTGAAGATAAGGGCACGAACGCTGGTTCGGCCATTGCGCCTGGGCTCCGCCCGTCGAGACCTGAACCGCTCCACTGGAGCGTTTCCAAGACGGTCTCAGCCCTTCAGGTTATGAGCCTGACGAGCGCGGTGGCGATGTAGGGGTACTGGTTGCGGGAGCAGGATTTGAACCTGCGACCTTCAGGTTATGAGCCTGACGAGCTACCGGGCT
>NZ_JAMYXC010000066.1 GCF_024159025.1 Limimaricola litoreus | reverse complement strand
GCCTGTGTGCCCAGCCGCGCGCGCGCCGCCACGACCCCATCGCTCCCGTCGAGCGCGACCGCCTCCGCCGCCTGCGACAGCAGCGCCGCGATGTCGCCCTCGTGGGTGGCGAGCGGATGGCCGCGCAGGTTCCACATCACGCGCTCCGCGTCGGTGCGGCGCAGCTCGCGCGAAAGCCCGCCCAGATCCCCGGCGGCGCCCTGCGACACCAGCCGCTCCAGCCTCTCGATCGTCTCGCAGGCGGGCGCGGCGCGCAGTGGCGCGGCCAAAACGATCAGCAACAACACGAACCACAGGCGCATGACGGCTCTCCTTCGCCCACCGTCATGCTCCGGAAAGGCTGAATTCCGCGTTAACTCGCCGCCGCGGCCCGCCGGGCGCGATTCAAAGGCCTCCGCGCCCTTGCTCCCGCGCGAAGCCCTGCGGTATCAGGGCGCGAGTTATTGCGAAGAGGATGGTCAGATGCGGCGAGTGGTCGTGACGGGGCTGGGGCTGGTGACGCCGCTGGCCGACAAGGTCGAGCCGAGCTGGGAAGCGATCCTGGCTGGCAAATCCGGTGCGGGGACCATCACCCGCTTCGATGCCGATCATTTGGCGACGAATTACGCCTGCGAGGTGCCGCGCGGGCCGGATGCCGATCCGGCGATCCGCTTCGATCCCGATGCCTATCTCGCGCCCAAGGAGCAGAGGAAGGTCGATGATTTCATCCTCTACGGCATCGCCGCGGCGCAGCAGGCGGTCGAGGACAGCGGCTGGATGCCCGAGGATGACGAGGGGCGCGAGCGCACCGGCGTGATGATCGGCTCCGGCATCGGCGGGCTGAACTCGATCGCCGAGACGGCGCTCTTGATCAAGGAAAAGGGCGCGCGCCGCGTTTCGCCCTTCTTCATCCCCGGCGCGCTGATCAACCTGATCTCGGGCCAGGTCTCGATCCGCTACGGCTTCAAGGGGCCGAACCACTCGGTCGTCACCGCCTGCTCCACGGGCGCGCATGCGATCGGCGATGCGGCGCGGCTGATCAAGTACGGCGCCGCCGACGTGATGGTCGCGGGTGGTGCCGAGGCCGCGATCTCCGAGATCGGCATCGCGGGCTTCAACGCCTGCAAGGCGCTCTCGACCAAGCGGCGCGACGATCCCAAGGCGGCCAGCCGCCCCTATGACACCGATCGCGACGGTTTCGTCATGGGCGAGGGCGCGGGCATCGTGGTGCTCGAGGATTACGAGCACGCGAAGGCGCGCGGCGCCAAGATCTATGCCGAGGTGCTGGGCTACGGTATGTCGGGCGACGCCTACCACATCACCGCGCCCTCCGAGGACGGCGAAGGCGGCGAGCGGGCGATGCGCGCCGCGCTCAAGGATGCCGGGGTCGCGCCCGAGCAGATCGACTACATCAACGCGCATGGCACCTCGACCATGGCCGACACGATCGAGCTTGGCGCGGTCGAGCGGATGATGGGCGAGGCGGCCTCGAGGGTCACCATGTCCTCGACCAAGTCGATGACCGGGCATCTTCTCGGGGCCGCGGGTGCGATCGAGGCGATCTTCTCGATCCTCGCGATCCGCGATCAGGTCGCGCCGCCGACCATCAACCTCGACGATCCGGCGGTCGAGACGGTGGTCGACCTCGCGCCGAACGAGAAGCGCCCGCGCGAGATCAACATCGCGCTGTCCAACAGCTTCGGCTTCGGCGGCACCAACGCCAGCGTCCTGTTCGGAAAGGTCGCCTCCTGATGTGGCGTCACCTCGCCTCGAACACGATCACCTTCCTGATCGTCGGCCTCGCCGGTGCGGCGGGGGTGATCGCCTGGGGGGTCAACGAATATTCGGGCGAGGGACCGCTTGAGACCGCGATCTGCCTGCAGGTCGAGCCGGGGACCAATTTCCGCACCGTCAGCCAGCAGCTCGCCGAAAAGGGTGCGATCGGCTCGGATTCGATCTTTCGGATCGGGGCCGAATACGCCGACAAGACGAGCCAGCTCAAGGCGGGCAGCCACCTGATCCCCGAGCGCGCTTCCATGGAGCGCATCGTCGATATCGTCACCCGCGGCGGCGCCTCGACCTGCGGCACCGAGATCCTCTACCGGGTCGGCGTCAACGCGGTTCTGGCCGAGGTGCGCGAGCTCGATCCCGCGACCTCCGATTATGTCGAGCTGGTCGAGTTCGACCCCACCGCCGAGGGCGTCGAGACCCCGCCCGAATACGCCGAGATGCGCGAGCGGGCCGACACCCGCTACCGCATCGCCGTGGCCGAAGGCGTCACCTCCTGGCAGGTGACGCAGGCGCTCAATGCCTTCGACACGCTCGAGGGCGATGTCGAGGAGATCCCCGCCGAGGGCAGCCTCGCGCCCGACAGCTACGAGATCACGCCGGGCACGCAGGTCGCGCAGGTGCTCGACCGGATGGCGGCGGCGCAGGCCGCGATCCTTGCCCAGGCCTGGGAGAACCGGGCGGGCGACCTGCCGCTCGACACGCCCGAGGAGGCGCTGATCCTCGCCTCGATCGTCGAGAAGGAAACCGGCGTCGCCGCCGAGCGGCCGCAGGTGGCGAGCGTCTTCGTCAACCGGCTGCGGCAGGGCATGCCGCTGCAGACCGACCCGACGGTGATCTATGGCATCACCGAGGGCAAGGGCGTGCTGGGCCGGGGCCTGCGCCGCAGCGAGCTGGACCGCGAGACGCCGTGGAACACCTACAAGATCAACGGCCTGCCGCCGACGCCCATCGCCAACCCCGGCCGCGCCGCGATCGAGGCGGCGCTCAACCCGGACACGACCGATTACATCTTCTTCGTGGCCGATGGCACGGGCGGCCACGCCTTTGCCCAGACGCTCGACGAGCACAACCGCAACGTCGCCAAATGGCGCGAGATCGAGGCGGAGCGGGCCGCCGGAAACTAAGTTTTCGTAAACGGAACGGGCGCTTGGCCGGCGCTCCTCATACGGCCCGGATTGACAGGGCGCACGCTTTGACGTAGGGTCAATGACAGGCTGGCAGAGATGCATGAGGCGGTCCCGGAGATATCCGGGGCCGCCTTTTTCGTGTCGTGACGCCAGCTTCGAAGATGGAGGCAGGCAAGCATATGGATGAGATGACGGGCCCCGACGGGGCACAGGCGGCGGCGCGCCGCAAGGAGTGGGAGGATGCGTGGCAGCTTCTCTCCTCCGTGCGGTCGACGCTGGCCGACATGCTGGAGGATCTGCGGGCTGAGGTGGGGGCGCCGAGAGATTTGCAGAAAAAGATCAGCGAGTTGGAGGCTGCCCTTAAGACGGCGTTCGAGGTGGAGAGGAAGTTTAATGACTGGCTCGGAAAGCAAGGCGGCGGGCTCGCCGATGGCGAGATCGACATCGAGGCCGCGCGGGAACGGATCACTTGCCGGCTGGATCGCCTGCGCGCCTGCTGCCGCGAGGGATGAGTTCCTCGACGCGCTCGACCCGGGGGAGCTGTCGGCGCTGCCCTGGATCTTCGATCTCTGGGCGCTGCCGCACCAGCTGCCGCCCGCGGGCGACTGGCGGACATGGGTGATCCTTGGCGGGCGCGGCGCGGGCAAGACCCGCGCCGGGGCCGAATGGGTGCGCGCGCAGGTCGAGGGCGCGCGGCCCAATGACACGGGGCGCGCGCGGCGCGTGGCGCTGGTGGGCGAGACGCTCGATCAGGCGCGCGAGGTCATGGTCTTTGGCGACAGCGGGATCATGGCCTGCTCGCCGCCCGACCGAAGGCCGGTCTGGAGCGCGACGCGGCGGATGCTGACCTGGCCCAACGGCGCCGTGGCGCAGCTCTTTTCGGCGCATGACTACGAGGCGCTGCGCGGCCCGCAGTTCGACGCGGCCTGGGCCGACGAGCTGGCCAAGTGGAAGCGCGGGGCCGAAGCCTGGGACATGCTGCAATTCGGGCTGCGTCTGGGCGAGCCGCGCGCCTGCGTGACGACGACCCCGCGCAACGTGGCGGTGCTGCGCGATCTTCTGGCCTCTGACAGCACGGTGAGCACCCATGCGGCGACCCAAGCCAACGCCGCCAACCTCGCGCGCGGCTTTCTCGACGAGATGCAGCGCCGCTACGCGGGCACGCGGCAGGGGCGACAGGAGCTTGAGGGGGTGCTGCTGAGCGATGCCGAAGGCGCGCTCTGGACCGCCGAGATGCTGGTCGGTTGCGCGGTGGAGACGGCCCCCGAACTCGACCGCATCGTCGTCGCGGTCGATCCGTCGGTAAGCGCGCATGCCGGATCGGATGCCTGCGGCATCGTGGTGGCGGGGGCCGTGACGCAAGGCCCGCCGCAAAACTGGCGGGCCTATGTGCTGGAGGATGCGACGGTCGAGGCCGCGTCCCCGCTCGACTGGGCCCGCGCGGCCTGCGCCGCGATGGCGCGGCACGGGGCGGAGCGGATGGTGGCCGAGGTCAACCAGGGCGGCGCGCTGGTCGAGACGGTGGTGCGGCAGGTGGACCCCATGGTGCCGTTCAAGGCGCTGCACGCCGGGCGCTCCAAGGGGCTCCGGGCCGAACCGGTGGCGGCGCTCTACGAACAGGGGCGCGTGCATCACCTGCGCGGGCTCGGGCCATTGGAGGACCAGATGGCGCAGATGACGGCGCGGGGCTTTCTCGGCTCGGGCTCGCCCGACCGGGTCGATGCGCTGGTCTGGGCGCTGCACGAGCTGATGATCGCCCCCGCGCAGGGCTGGCGCCGCCCGCGGCTTCGGATGCTCTGACCGGTTCATCTTTCCTCAAATACGCGCGGGGGGCCGCGGCACGCGGCGGGGGCGGCAGCCCCCTGCATCGGGGGGTGTTGCGCGCCGCCCCAAACCACCGCGCGCCCCGTTCCCGCTTTTCCAACCCGGCGCTGCCATTCTCTGCCCCAAGCCAAGAGACGACCAGCGGGGGGCGGCGATGTTCGAGTTCTTCAAGCGCGACAAGGGAGCGCCAGAGGCCAAGGCCTCGGCGGCGGGGCGCTGCCTCGCCTGGCCCGGCGCGGGGCGGCCGGCGTGGAGCGCGCGGGACACCGTCTCGCTCACCCGCGCGGGCTTCGTTTCCAACCCGGTGGGCTTCCGCGCGGTGCGGCTGATTTCCGAGGCGGCGGCGGCGCTGCCCCTGATGCTGCAGGATCGCGGTCGTCGCCATGACGAACACCCCGCATTGTCGCTTCTGGCCCGGCCCAACCCCGGTCAGGGCCGGGCCGAGCTGATCGAGGCGCTGGTGGGGCAGATCCTGCTCACCGGCAACGGCTATGTCGAGGCGGTAGGGGCCGAGGGTCTGCCCTATGAGCTGCACGTGCTGCGCTCGGACCGGGTGTCGCTGGTGCCGGGGGCCGACGGCTGGCCGGTGGGGTATGAGTATGCCGCGGGCGGCGCCAAGCACCGGTTTGCGGTGGGCGATGGCCCCAGCCCGGTGTGCCACATCAAGAGCTTTCATCCGCAGGACGACCATTACGGCCTCTCGGCGCTGTCGGCGGCGGCCACGGCGATCGACGTGCACAACGCCGCCTCGGCTTGGTCCAAGGCGCTCTTGGACAATGCCGCGCGCCCCTCGGGTGCGATCGTCTATCGCGGCGCCGACGGGCAGGCCGGGCTGACGCCCGATCAATACGACAGGCTGGTCGAGGAGATGGAGAGCCAGCATCAGGGCGCGCGCAACGCGGGCCGCCCCATGCTGCTCGAAGGCGGGCTCGACTGGAAGCCGATGGGGTTCAGCCCTTCGGACATGGAGTTCCAGAAGACCAAGGAGGCGGCGGCGCGCGAGATCGCGGTGGCCTTCGGCGTGCCGCCGATGATCCTCGGGATACCGGGCGACGCGACCTACGCCAATTACCAGGAGGCCAACCGCGCCTTCTACCGGCTGACCGTGCTGCCGCTGATGGCGCGGATCGCGGGCGCCTTGGCCGAATGGCTGTCGGATTTCGCGGATGAGCGGTTCGAGCTTCGGGTCGATCTCGACCAGGTGCCCGCACTCGCCGCCGAGCGCGACGGGCAGTGGCGGCGCGTCTCCGAGGCGCTGTTCCTGACGGATGCGGAAAAGCGCGCGCTGCTGGGCCTGCCCGCGCGGGAGGTCGGCTCCGATGGATGATCTGCGCGATCCGGGCTTTGCCTGCGCGCCGGGGCTGCGGATCGAGGCGCATGAGCGGCTGGTGGCGCTTCAATTCGCGCAGGTCGCGGCCACGCTGGAGCGGATCGAGGCGGTGATGGAGCGGCTGGAGCGCAGGCTCTGGCTCGCCGTCTACGGCGTCGTCGCGGCCATCGGCGCGCAGGCGGCCCAAGGAATCGTGGGGCTTTGAGGGAGGGAATGATGGAGCTGGAACGCAAGTTCTGCGCGGGCGGCACGGAGGGCACCGGGCCGCTGGAGATCGGCGAGGGCGCGGTCATCTCGGGCTATGCCTCGCTCTTCGGCAAGGCCGATCAGGGCGGCGACGTGGTCGAGCCCGGGGCCTATGCCGCCTCGCTCAAGCGTCTCGAAGGGGCGGGCGGCCGGGTGCGAATGCTCTGGCAGCACGACCCCTCGCGCCCGATCGGCGTCTGGGACGAGGTGCGCGAGGATGCCACCGGCCTCTGGGTCAAGGGCCGCATTCTCACGGAGGTGGCGCAGGGCCGCGAGGCGGTGGCGCTGGTGGCGGCGGGGGCGATCGACGGGCTGTCGATCGGCTACCGCACGCGGCGCGCGAGGAAAGACGGCGCGGGGCGCAGGCTAGACGAGCTAGAGCTTTGGGAGGTGTCTCTGGTGACCTTCCCGATGCTGCGCGAGGCGCGCGTCGGCGCGAAACACGATGACGCGCTGGTCGCACGGGTCCGCGCCGCGCGCGCGGTGCTGAAGGGCAACGAGGGGGAACGCGATGCGTGACGATGACGAGCTTGGCCGCGAGATCGGCGGGCTGATGGACGAGCTGGGCCGGTTTTCGGCCGAGATCCGAACGAAACTCAAGGCACAGGACGACCGGATGACCAGACTGGACCGCAAGACCGCGCTCGCCGCGCGCCCCGCTCTCGAAGCGAAGGCCGAAGCCCAGCCGCACCGCGCCGCCTTTGGCGCCTATCTGCGCACCGGCGAGGATGACGGGCTGCGGGGCCTCGGGCTCGAAGGCAAGGCGATGAGCAGCACCGTCGCCGCCGATGGCGGCTATCTCGTCGATCCGCAGACCGCCGACCGGGTGCGCGGCGTGCTGGGCGCCACCGCCTCGCTGCGCGCCATAGCCTCCGTGGTGGCGGTGGACGCGGGCTCCTACGACGTGTTGATCGACCACGCCGAGCCGGGCGCGGGCTGGGCCGACGAGACCACGGCGCGCAGCGAGACCAGCACGCCGAAGATCGACCGGATCACCATCCCGCTGCACGAGCTCTCGGCCCTGCCCAAGACCTCTCAGCGCCTGCTCGACGACTCTGCCTTCGACATCGAGGGCTGGCTCGCGGGGCGCATCGCCGACACCTTCGCCCGGTCCGAGGCGGCGGCCTTCGTCTCGGGCGACGGGGTGGACAAGCCGACCGGCATCCTGAGCTACCCGCAGGTCGATGACGACGGCTGGAGCTGGGGCAGCCTCGGCTATGTCGCCACCGGCACCGACGGCGGCTTCGACGCGGCGAGCCCGGCGGATGCGGTGATCGACCTCGTCTACCGGCTCGGCGCGCCCTACCGCGCGGGCGCGAGCTTCGTGATGAACTCGCGCACGGCGGGCGCGCTGCGCAAGCTCAAGGACGCGGACGGGCGGTTCCTGTGGTCCGACGGGCTTTCGGCGGGCGAGCCCGCGCGGCTCCTGGGCTACCCGGTGCTGATCGCCGAGGACATGCCCGACATCGCCACGGATGCCTGCGCGCTGGCCTTCGGCAATTTCGAGGCGGGCTACACCATCGCCGAGCGGCCCGACCTGCGGGTGCTGCGCGATCCCTTCTCGGCCAAGCCGCATGTGATCTTCTACGCCACCAAGCGGGTCGGCGGCGCGGTGAGCGATTTCGCGGCGATCAAGCTTCTGAAGTTCGGCATCGCCTGATGCGGCGCCGGGCCGCCATGAGGGGCGGCCCGGCCCTTGGCTCGCGAGTGCGAAAGGACGGGTGATGAGACTGATCGAGACGGGGGCCGTGCCAGAGGCGGCGCTGCCCATCGAGGGCTTTCGCGCGCATCTGCGGCTCGGCACCGGCTTTGCCGAGGAGGGGCTGCAGGACGCGGTGCTGGCGGGCTTCCTGCGCGCCGCCATCGCCGCGATCGAGGCGCGCACCGGCAAGGTGCTGCTGTCGCGCGGCTTCGCGCTGGAGCTGGCGCGCTGGCGCGACGAGATGCGCCAGACGCTCCCCGTGGCGCCGCTGGTGGCGGTGACGGCGTTCGAGACGCGCGACGCGCAGGGCGTGACAACGCCGGTGCCCACGGGCCGCTGGCGCGCCGTGGCCGACGATGCGCGCCCGCGGATCGAGGCGCTGTCACTGGCGCTGCCCGCGATCCCCGAAGGCGGCATCGCGCGGATCGGCTTCGAGGCGGGCTTCGGCCCCGCCTGGGCCGATATCCCGGCCGATCTGGCGCAGGCCACGATGATGCTGGCCGCGCATTATTACGAATACCGCCACGACACGGCGCTGGGCCCGGGCTGCATGCCCTTTGGCGTCACCGCGCTGACCGAGCGGTTTCGCAACCTGCGGCTCTCGGGGCGCGGCGCATGAGGCCGGTGCGGCTGAACCGGGCCTTGCTGCTCGAAGCACCGCTGCGCGCGCCCGACGGGGCGGGCGGCTTTGCGCGGGGCTGGCTGGCGCGTGGCACGCTCTGGGCGCGGGTGGAGGCGCGCTCGGGGCGCGATCTCGACGGGCTGGGCGCGGCGCTGAGCCGGGTCCTGCTGCGCATCACCATCCGCGCGGCCCCGCCCGGCTCGTCGATGCGCCCCGCGCCGGAGCAGCGGTTTCGCGAGGGCGGGCGGATCTACGCGATCCGCGCGGTGCGCGAGCTCGACAGGGATGGGAAATACCTCGTCTGCGAGGCCGAGGAGGAGGTGGCACGATGAGCTATGCGATGGCCGAGGCGCTTCAGACGGCGATCTTCGCCCGGCTGAAGGCCCATGTGCCGCTGACCGACATGCTGGGCGAGGCGATCTACGACGCGCTGCCCGCGGGCCCCCTGCCGCCGCTCTACGCGGTGCTGGGCGCGGAAAAGGCGCGCGACGCCTCGGACGGCACGGCATCGGGGGCGGCGCATGAGTTCACGGTGAGCGTGGTGAGCGACGCGGCCGGGTTTCGCGCCGCCAAGCAGGCGGCAGCGGCGATCTCGGACGCGCTGTCGGGTCCGCCGCCCGAATTGTCGCGCGGGCGGCTGGTGGGGCTGTGGTTCGCGCGGGCGCGGGCGCGGCGGGAGGGCAGCGGCGATGCGCGGCGGGTGGATCTCACCTTTCGCGCGCTGAGCGAAGACGGCTGAACATCAACGAGGAGGGCGCAGCAATGGCGGCTCAGAACGGCAGGGATCTCCTGCTCAAGATCGACATGACCGGCGACGGGCTGTTCGAGACCATGGCGGGGCTGCGCGCGACGCGGCTCACGCTCAATGCGCAAAGCGTCGACGTCACCCATCTGGGCAGCGCGGGCTGGCGCGAGGTGCTGGCGGGCGCGGGCGTGCGCAGCGCCGCCATCGCAGGCTCGGGCGTGTTTCGCGACGCCGACACCGACGCCCGCGCGCGGCAGATCTTCTTCGACGGGGAGACGCCGGAGTTCCAGGTGGTGATCCCCGATTTCGGCACCATGACCGGCGCCTTCCAGATCGCCTCGATCGACTACGCGGGCAGCCATGACGGCGAGGCCAGCTTCGAGATCGCTCTGGTCTCGGCCGGGCCGGTGCACTTCGAGGCGGCGCTCTGATGGCCAACCCGCTGGCCGGCGAGGTGGCGCTCGTGCTCGACGGGCAGCCCCGCGTCATGAAGCTGACGCTGGGCGCTCTGGCCGAGCTCGAGGAGAGCCTTGGTGCCGACAGCATCGCCGCGCTGCTGGCCCGGCTCGAAGGCGGCGAGGTCTCGGCACGCGATGTCATGGCGCTCATCGTCGCGGGGCTTCGGGGGGGCGGCTGGCCGGGGCGGGCCGCAGAACTCGTAGCCGCCGAGATCGAGGGTGGCCCGGTCGAGGCGGCGCGGCTCGCCGCGCTTCTGGTCGCGCGCGCCTTTGGCGAGGTGGCGTGATGCGGCTCGACTGGGCGGCGATGATGCGCGCCGGGATCGGCGGGCTGAAGCTGAAGCCGCAGGAGTTCTGGGCGCTGACGCCCGCCGAGCTGCGGCTGATGCTCGGGCCCTTGGGCCCCGCACCGATGGGGCGCGCGCGCTTCGACGAGCTGTGCCGCGACTATCCCGATGAGGAGACAGCATGACCGAGGACGAGTTCGAGGCGCTGGAACGCGCCATGGAGGACACCGGCAGCATGGCCGAGAGCTTCTCGCGCGAGCTGGCGCGGATGCGCGCGGGGCTGGCGGAGACGACGCGCGATCTGGGCAAGCTGGAGCGCGGCTTTTCTGGCGGGCTGCGCCGGGCCATCGACGGGGTCCTGTTCGACGGCGCCTCTCCGGGTGCGGCGCTGCGCGGCCTGGCGGGGGCGATGTCCTCCACCGTCTATGACAACGCGATGCGCCCGGTGACCGACGGTCTGGGCGGGCTTCTGGCCCAGGGGGTGAACGGCCTCGTCTCGGGGTTGATGCCCTTTGCCAAGGGCGGCGCCTTCGCGGGCGGCGTGGTCTCGGGGCCGGTGGCCTTTCCGATGCGCGGCGGCGCGGGGCTGATGGGCGAGGCGGGGCCCGACTCAGACCGACCTGGATCATGAAGGCGACCGAGGTGACCTGCAGCGCGATGCCATGCGCGGCGAGCGGCACCGCGCC
>NZ_JAMYXC010000235.1 GCF_024159025.1 Limimaricola litoreus | reverse complement strand
CTGACCGGCAGGCGCCCCGCGGGGCAGAATGAAGAAACGGCGGCACCCGCGAGGGCGCCGCCGTTTCTTCATCCGGGGGTTTCCGCGGGGTGCGGACGGCCCGGTCAGCTCGCCATGCGGTCGTCGAGGCAGCCCAGCAGCAGCGACAGGTCCTTTGCCAATTCGTCGGTATGCGAGGGCTCCTGCAGGTAGAGATAGCCGATCCGCGACTCCGCCGCCGCGGCCAGCGCGAGGCGGCGCGAAGTCGGCAGGCCGCGCAGCAGGGCGAACGCGGAGGCATCGCCGCGCGTATGGGCCGTGGCCAGGAGATCGGCGGTGCGGCGCAGCGCCTCGATGTCGCGCGAGCCGGTGATGTCCGACATGTCGAGCGCCTCGATCAGCGCCGCGCGCCGCGCCTCGCCGGTCTGGCCCGCGGGCTCGGCCACCATCACGTGGCACCACTCCGCGAGATCGCGATGACGAAAGAAATGCAACCTGGCGTTGGTCCTGCTCATGCGTTGTCCCGATCCTTTGAGCGCTTCCGAAAAGGTCGGCGTGCCATGCGAAACCCGCATGACGGCCCGGCCGATCGAACGGGAAGCGCAACGACGAAACCGTTCGAATGACTCCTATTTAGCCTGACGCGCAGGTTAATTGAACCTATCCAGCGAGGTAGGCTTTGGCACCCGCCGGGAAACGTTGGCTGGATGGCGGTGCCATTACGACCATGTGGGAGACAATCCACGCGAACGGACGAATCAACCTTCGGATGAAAAAGATTCGTTTGAATATATCGACGTCATGATATTGCCCCGAAACACGGGTTCGTTACCGACGAGCCGGGACACCGACCCGGAGGATGACTCGGTGGTTGATATGTACGAGGAGTTTGAAGATGGCAGTGCATCTGCATGGCTATTCCCCGGATGATTTCTACGAGCTGGCGCGGATCGCCCCGGCGGGCTTCGTCACCGCCCTGCGCGTGAGCCGGGGCCGCCCGGTGCATCTGGAGAACCGCATGCATCCGGCATGGCGCGAGACCTATGCGCGCAAGTCCTACTTCCTGCGCGATCCAGCGATCGGCTGGGCCCTGGGCCATGACGGGGTGATCGAATGGGAGGCGCTGGCCGATGCCTACGGCGTGATCGCGGATGCCCGCGCGCATGGTGTCGCGCACGGGATCACCGTCGCCACCGGCTCGGCCGAGGTGCGCTCCTTTTGCGGCCTCGCGCGGCAGGACCGGAGCTTCACCGCCTCCGAGCGGCAGACCGCGCTCGACGTGCTGACGCGCCTGCACGAGGGTCCGCCCGGCGCGATCAGCCTGACCAAAGCGCAGCGCGAGGCGCTGCGCCTCATGGCCGGGGGCGAGCGCCACAGCCGCGCCGCGGCGCTCATCGGCATCTCCGAAAGCGCGCTCAAGGCCCGGCTGAAATCAGCGCGGCTGTCGCTCGGCGCGCGCACCACCGCAGAGGCCGTGCACGCGGCACAGATGCACGGGCTGATCTGACGGTGTCGCGCCACCGCGCCGGATGAGGTGCTCCCCGATCCTTGGACAGGATCTGGGCTTTTCTAAGCTACTCTCTGCTCCTGCTGATCGGGTTGCGCAAGTGGGTTTCTCTGCCAGTAGACCACCGCCGGCGGCTGACCGCCATGGGCGGAATGCGGACGCTTTCGGTTGTAGAAATCGAACCAGTTCTTGAGCCCCGCCCGTGCCTCCGAGCCGGTCTCCCAGGCGTGCAGGTAGACGCACTCGTATTTCAGGGTGCGCCAGAGCCGCTCGATGAAGATGTTGTCGAGATAGCGCCCCTTTCCATCCATTGAGATGCGGACGCCGGCGCGTCTGAGCAGGTCGGTCCAGGCGAAGGACGTGAACTGGCTGCCCTGATCGGTATTCATGATCTCGGGCACGCCGAACCGCTGGATCGCTTCGGTCAGCGCCTCGACGCAGAACTCGGCCTCCGTCCGGCATGGGCCTCGGACCCATGGCGGCCTCATGCCGAACTGTTCGACAGGCGTCAGGCCAGCACTTTCCGGGTGTGCCAGTCCATGATCGCCACAAGATAGAGGAAGCCGCGCCGCATGGGGAGATAGGTGATGTCGGCGCACCAGACTTGGTTGGGCCGCTCCACGCGCAACCCCCTTAGCAGGTATGGGTATCGCTTGTGCCCCTTGGCAGGCTTGCTGGTGTTGGGCTTCTGGTAGATCGGCATCATGCCCATGCGCCGCATCAGCCGTCGCACCCGCTTGTCGTTCACTGCGTGGCCGTTCTGCGGGCTTACGCGGCCCCACCGGGGCCACGGTTCCTTGAACTGCGCAGATGCCGGGTCATCTGCCGCACGCCGTAGAACGGCGTTTCGAGAAATTGCTCGTCGATCAGCCGCATGAGGCCGAGGTTCATCGAGACTGTGCGGAATTTTGTGCCCTGGCGCCTTTTGGCACGCCATGGGGAAGCGGTCTTCGAACATGATGGCGAACTGGCTTTTGACAGCGTGCCATTCGCGCACCGAGCGTTTCCACTCCGTTGAGGTAGCATTGAGCGCGAGATAAATCAATTTCGCCGCCGCCTCGTCGCTGGGGAAGTGGCCGCGGGTTCGGACCGCGCGGCGGATTTTCGAGTTCAGCGCCTCTATGGCATTGGTCGTGTAAATCAGCCTGCGCACCGCAGGCGGATAGTTGAGAAATGGGACCACCTCGTTCCAAGCCCGCCGCCAGCTCGGAGCGATCGCGGGGTAGCGGGCGGCCAGATCGCTATCCTCGAACTCAGCCAGCGCGGCCTCCGCCGCCTCGGCGTCCACGGCGGTGTAGACCGCCTTCAGGGCCGTCGCCACGGCCTTGCGGTCCTTATAGCTGGCGAAGCTCATGGAATGACGCAACAGGTGGACGATGCATGTCTGAACCTGGGTCTGCGGAAAGGCCGCCTCGATAGCCTGCGGAAAGCCTTTCAGCCCGTCCACGACGGCGATGAGGATGTCCTGAACACCGCGATTGCGCAAATCGTTTAGCACCTTTGCCCAGAACTTGGCACCCTCGTTGGCCTGAAACCAGAGGCCCAGAACGTCGCGGGTGCCGTCCGGCAGGATCGCCAGAGCGACGAAGACCGCCTTGTTCGACACGGCTCCATCGCTGCGGATATTGACCTGGATCGCATCCATGAAGACGACGGGATAGCACGGTTCCAGCGGGCGGTTCTGCCGCGCGGACACCTCGTCCATGACGGCCTCCGTGATCGCCGAAATCAGGCTGGGGGATGCCTCGAAGCCGTAGATCTCCTCGATATGCCCCTGGATTTCACGGGTCGTCATGCCGCGGGCATACATGCTGGTGATCTTGCGGTCGAACTCGGGAAACCGCTGCTGATACTTGGCGATCAGCAGCGGGTCAAACGTGCCATTGCGGTCGCGCGGGATGTCCAGGACGACCTTGCCACTCTCGGTCGTCACCGTCTTTTGGCTGCTGCCGTTGCGCCGGTTGGGGCCCCGGTTCTGGCCTTCAAGAGCCTCTTCAGCTCGCTCGCCGCCGAGATGTTCCTCCATCTCGGTCGTCAGCGCGCGTTCCGCCAGCGCCTTGGTCAGTTCGGATAGAATGCCTTCCTTGCCAAATAAATCGCCGGGTGAACGGCCTTCCATCAGCTGGTCCAGCAGGTCCTTGTCGATGCTCATACGTATGTATCCTTTCAAAGCAGTTACCACGCCAGAGCACAAAATTCAGGATAGTCCCGGTTCAAACTGCGCCACCGTGTCGGAGGAGAGGCCGGCAAGCCCTTCGCCTGGACCAGATCGTCGACGTTCCAGGTCGAGACACCGTCGATCCCCGCTTTTCTGATCACTTCCACCAGCGCCTTCTCTGAGATGTGGCTCGGCTCGAGGAAGCCCGGAAGGTAAGAAACCTGCCGCAGCTTGGGCACCCGCAGGTTCAAGGCACTGTGCCGGGTCTTCAGCTCGCGATCCCGGTAACCGTTGCGATAGGTCTGGGGGCCTTCGCCGCGCTCGTAGCGGCCCGCGCCGATCAGGTCCTCGACATCGTGCTCCATCAACGTCTGGAACACTGCCTCGGTCACAGCGCGGAGAAAGTCACCTTCATCGTGCTTTTGCAGCAGCTTGATCAAAGGCATGTTGGTGTCGGTCATCGGGGTTTTCCTCGGTCCGTGGTCGAAGTCCGCAAACTCCACCATGACCAACGCCCTCGATGGCCACCCCGATTACACCGTCAGCGCAGTGTGAAAGTTTACCACGTGGCGGGACTACTACCTGAACCATCGATGTCTAGCCGTCGGAATAACGCGGTCCCTTGCCTGAACGAGGCCAGGTGTTTCCATGTTCGGTTAAACCACCTGTTATTCATATCTTTATACGCAAATACGGTGGTCAAACTGAACACAAACACTCTGCAGTCGCTGAAAGCGGCTTGTTGAGATAAGAAAACGACATTCGCGACCGCGACCGCCGAGGTTTTCCCACGACTGAACATCGCGGTTTTGCGCCTCGACAATATAGGCTGAGACGCCTTTTCGGCGTGAAAAGAGGTCGGCGCCGACTTGTTCAGTCGTGGGAAACACTCAGAGCGAGGTCTTCTTCTATGGAAACACCTCGGCGGCGGGCCTGGGCATCCGCCGCCCTTCCTAAGGCTGCCATCTGCCTGTCGATCAGCCGTTCGCGATAGTGTCCCACCGACTGGTGTAAGAGCGCCGACCTTCGGAGAGGTCCAAGCCTAATCAGGAGGCCACGGCGGGCAACCTGATGTCGGGATTGTCGATGACGCGTGCGAGGGATCCAAGGCTCATGTAGCGGCGCGCAACGGTCCACTCGTCATTGGTCTCCAGCATCAATGCGCCAACGAGCCGAACAATGGCCTCGTCGTTGGGAAAGATGCCGATGACATCGGACCTTCTCTTTATTTCGCGGTTCACCCGCTCGAGTGGGTTCGTGGAGGCGATCTGGGGCCAGTGCTCCCGAGGGAAATCCATGTAGGCGAGCACGTCATCACGGGAAGCGTCCATCAGGGCGCCGAGCGTCGCCTGCTTCTCGCGCAGCGCGTCGGCGACCACGTCCCATTGAGCTTCGGCATCGGCCTTGTTGTCCTGGGCGAAGATCGTCTTCAGCATCGCGGCCACGGCCGTGCGCTGCTTGGCCGGGGCATGGGCCAGCGCGTTCCTCATCCAGTGAACCCGGCACCTTTGGTGGGTCGCATTGAAGACCCGCCGCGCGGCGGCCCGGAGCCGCTTGTGATCGTCGGAGATCACCAGTTTCACGCCCCGCAGGCCGCGATCGGCGAGACTGCGCAGGAAGCCGATCCAGAAAGTCTCTGCCTCGGAGAGGCCCGTGGCGACGCCCAGCACCTCGCGCTTGCCATCCTCATTGACCGGTGAGCCTGCGAACGCCACTATCACGGCACGGCTGACGATCCGCCCGCCGTCACGAACTTTCAGATAGGTCGCGTCGAGCCAGAGGTATGGCCAGTTCCCCTCCAGCGGCCGATCCAGGAACGCATTCACTCGATCGTCGATCTCGGCGCAAAGGCGACTGACCTGGCTCTTCGACATGCCACCAGCCCCCATGGCCTTCACCAGATTGTCGACTGAGCGGGTGGAAATGCCTTGGACGTAAGCCTCTTGGATCACAGCCACGAGCGCCTTCTCGGCCGTGCAGCGAGGCTCAAGGAAGCTGGGCAGATAGCTACCCTTGCGCAGCTTCGGGATCTCCAGAGAAATCCGACCAGCGCGCGTGTCCCAGTCCCGCTCGCGATAGCCGTTTCGATGAACCTCGCGTAGCGGCGAACGCGCGCCCTTCGCAACGCCGGTTCTCGCCTCGACCTCTGCTTCCATGATCCGCTCGGCCGCGAAAACCAGCATCTCGCGGACCAGATCTCCATCAGCCTGCTTTTCAACCAGCTCGAGCAGAGCCATTCTGTCGTCGGTCATCGTCGTCTCCATCTGGTTCAAGGTTGCCCAACCCGAACCTACTCCGAAGATCAACGGTGACCGCCAGCGTCACACCCGGCCACGCGCTACGCTACGCCGAGGGCTCCGCGCGCGGCCTCTTACACCAAGCGATGGGACACGATCCGTCACTGCAATGAAGGAAGCGTTGGAGGAAGCTGGTATAGAATTCTTGCCTGAGACCGATGATGCGGGCGAAGGGATCCGTCTCAAGACGCAACGGTAAGGGCAGCGACCAGCTATCTGGTAGTAGCTCGAACTCCTCAGGGAAGAGGCGTATGTCCTTCCTGAGCCTGCTGCCTGACAACGGAGCCAAAGTAGGCGTCAAGGTTAGCTTGCACGGGCCCATTTCCTCAGCTCGAGAAAGGTCATGGAAGAGCGCACCGATGGGCCAAAGTCGCAAGTTCGGGAAGCCGCTCTTGGCTGCGCTAGGTTCGACCGACAACAAAGCACAGGAAGCGGACCCTGCAAATCTGCGAACTCGGGTCCGCCTTCGTGACAGGACACTACCCCAACGGAACGGATTGTCAGACCAGATCGTAGCCGATGGCGGCAGCCGCATCGAGAAGCGGGCGCTGCAGCGCCGGATCATCGAGCGCTCGATGAAAATCCGGCCGCAGGGGCATGGCGGCCCCAGCCCGCTCGAACAGCGCCACCACCTCCGCATCGCCCGCCATCGACGAGCGATAGATCAGCCCGTCGATCGTGGGATAGGCGTCATAGATCGCTACGCTCCAGCGGCGCGCCCTGGCCCGGGGGCCGGTGGCGATCGCGGCGGACGCTCCGGCGCGGGTCGGCCATCGCCCCGTAAGATCGAGCAGCGACAGGGAGCGTACCGTCCCGAAGACGCAGAACCACGGGGCGCCCGCCTTGCGATTGATCACCCGGGTCAGCTGAAAGACCTCCGCTGCGCAGGTCGCCAGCGCGCCGGCCCCATCGGGCCCGGCCGAATACTGGATGCCGCGGGTCTGGTCGCAAGGCGTTCCGCTCGCGGACAGCTCGTGATGATCGAAGCGCGACTGGGTGGGCCCCCAGTGGCGGAAGCCGCTCCAGTCCGCCGGGTGCGGGCCGCCCCGCATGAAGATGCGCCCGAGGGTGAACCCCGCGGGCGCGATGCGACATTCGGGGCCGAGGGATTGCAGATCCGCCACGGAGGGCGGCTCGGGGAACTTCGGCATCAGATTTCGGCCGCCATCTCGCGCAGCGCCACCGGATCCCGCGCCTCTGCCAGCCAATCGTAAGGGCACATGGCTGCGCCGGACGCATCCTCGAGGTCAGGCTGCGGCAGCATCAGGAAGCGTTCGAGCTCCACCGGGTGAATATCGGCACGGATCGCGGGCAAAACGCTCGCGAAACCGGCCAGCTCCGTCTCACCGTTGAACTGGAAGGCCGGGATCACCCAGCCGCGGTCACCAGGCCGGTGCAGCGCGTAGAGTGTGCGTGCAGCGATCCTCTGGCGCAGGCGGCTCGGGTTCACGCCAAGGCGCGCGGCCGCCGCCTTCAGCGGGATCGATCCGGAATGGATCGCGGCGAGCCGGGTGGCGACGCCCGCCAGGGGAGAAAGATCGGGCGCGTCGGTCCGCACGCGCACCCCTACCGCTTCCAGAGCGGCTTCCTCGGCCTCGGTGAGTGGTTCGGGGCGGGCCAGGGCGCGGAGCTGCCGCTGATGCGTAGCAATATAGGAGTTGATGGCTGCCGCCAGGGGCTCGGCCAGATGCTCCAGGTGCAGCTGGGACAGCGATCGGGTCACGTCCTGAAAGGCGTTCATCGCCTGCGCCGGTGTCTCTGCGTTCATCAAATTGCCTCCGCGCTAACGCAAAAATGTATCGTTAGGTGACGTAAATCAAGAGCCTTGGGAATATTCAACTGCCCAAAGCATTCGCCTTCGCCACCCGCGTGGTGCGAACCCCCAGCGGAGAATTCTGTAATATCGCTATTTTCACCCCTTAATATAACATAACGTTCATTACCGGATATTGATGCCAATTCGGCCGTCGCCCCTTTTTTCGGCGCGACGGCTTGCCGCGGGCCGTTTCGGGGTCTTTCATGGCGAGGATCAAAGGAGGACCGCACGATGAGACACTCGAAGTTCCTGGCCACGATCCCGTTCCTGCTGGCCGCCGGGCCGCTGGTGGCGCAGCAGGCCGCCGATGCCATCACCACGGAGGGCACCTCCTCGGGCGAGATCGCCGGGCTGTCCGAGGCCGCGCGTGCCGCCATGCAGGCCAAGGCGGCGGGCCAGCCGGTCGAGGCCGAAAACTGGATGGTCGCCGCCGCCAATCCGCTCGCGGTCGAGGCCGGGGCGAACGTGCTGCGCAATGGTGGCTCGGCCGCCGATGCGATGGTGGCGGTGCAGGCGGTGCTGGGCCTCGTGGAGCCGCAAAGCTCGGGCCTGGGCGGCGGCGCCTTCCTCGTCTGGTACGATGCCGAGAGCGGCGAGCTGACCACACTCGACGGCCGCGAGACCGCGCCTTTGGCCGCGACGCCGACGCTGTTTCAGGACGAGACCGGCGAGCCGCTGCAGTTCTTCGACGCGGTGGTGGGCGGCCTTTCGGTCGGCACGCCGGGCACGCCGCGGCTTCTGGAGGCCGCGCATGAGAAATGGGGCACCTCCGACTGGGCGGGCCTGTTCGACGCGGCCATCTCCCATGCCGAAGACGGCTTCGAGGTCTCGCCGCGCCTTGCCACGCTGGTCGCCGGCGATGCCGATCGGCTGAAGCGCTTCCCGGCCACGGCGGAATATTTCTTTCCCGGCGGCACCGCCATCGCCGAAGGCGACATGCTCAGTAACCCCGATTATGCCGAGGTTCTGCGCGCCATCGCGGAGGGCGGGGCGGACGCCTTCTACGAGGGCGGCATCGCCGCCGACATCGTGGCGACGGTGCAGGGTGCCGAGGGCAATCCGGGCGTCTTGTCCGAGCGCGACCTCGAGATCTACGACGTGGTCGAGCGCGCGCCGGTCTGCGCCGAATACCGCGATTACGAGGTCTGCGGCATGGGGCCGCCGTCCTCGGGCGCGCTCACCGTGGGGCAGATCCTCGGCATGCTCGAGACCTACGATCTGGGCGGCATGGGCCCCGACAGCGCCGAGGCGTGGCGGCTGATCGGTGACGCCTCGCGCCTCGCCTTCGCCGATCGCGGCCGCTACATGGCCGACAGCGATTATGTCCCGATGCCGACCGAGGGCCTCGTCGATCCGGCCTATCTCGCCGAGCGGGCGGGCCTGCTTTCGGGCGACGACGCGCTGCCCGAGGTTTCGCCCGGGAGCCCCGAATGGCAGCACGCGATGCTGTGGGGCGACGACGCCTCGATCGAGCTGCCCTCAACCAGCCACATCTCCATCGTCGACGCGGATGGCAACGCGCTGTCGATGACCACGACGATCGAGAACGGCTTCGGCTCGCGGCTCTTCGTGCGCGGCTTTCTTCTGAACAACGAGCTCACGGATTTCAGCTTCGCCACGCATGACGAGGGCCGCCCCATCGCCAACCGGGTCGAGCCGGGCAAGCGGCCGCGCTCTTCGATGTCGCCGACCATCGTGATGCAGGGCGACGCGCCGGCGCTGGTGATCGGCTCGCCCGGCGGCAGCCGGATCATCGGCTATGTCGCGCAGGCCATCGTCAACTGGGCCGATTGGGGCATGGACGTGCAGCAGGCGCTGGCCGCGCCGCATCTCGTCAACCGTTTCGGCACCTTCGACCTGGAGGCCGGGACCGAGGCCGAGGCGCTCGAAGCACCGCTTCAGGAGATCGGCTTCGAGACCAACATCCGCGACCTGACATCGGGGCTGCATGCGATCGAGGTCGGAGAGACGCTCAGGGGCGGCGCCGATCCGCGGCGCGAGGGCATCGCCCTGGGCGAGTGAGCCGCGCGTGATGGGCGTCCTGCCCGCCGGGCAGGACGGTTCCGGGCGGGGCGGTCGCAGGACCGCCCCGCCCCACCCCGCCGATTTCGGGCGGGCAGCGCCCGGCGTGCCCGGGAGGATCGCCTGTGGCGGGACCTACTTGTGGTGCAGCCTGCTTTCCGAAATGCGCTGCTCGATGGCATCGAGGCGCTTCAGGACCTCGTCGCGGTAATCCTCCGTGGCGGCGTTGGATTCCTGCGAATGGGCGTCCTGCATGCTGTTGACGATGAGGCCGACCACGAGGTTCACCACCGCGAAGGTCGTCACGAGGATGAAGGGCACGAAGAACAGCCAGGCATAGGGGTAGACCTCCATGACCGGCCGGACGATGCCCATGGACCAGCTTTCCAGCGTCATGATCTGGAACAGCGAATAGGCGGAATGCGGGATGGTCTCGAACCACTCGGGGAAGGCCTCTCCGAAGAGCTTCGTCGCCATGACCGCCGCGATGTAGAAGATCAGCGCCATCAGCAAAAAGACCGAGGCCATCCCCGGCAGCGCCGAGACGAAGCCGTCGACGACGCGGCGCAGGGTCGGGGCGACCGAGATGATCCGCAAGAGCCGCAGGATCCTCAGGGCGCGCAGCACCGAGAGGCCTTGGGTGACCGGCACGAGAGCGATGCCGACGATGGTGAAGTCGAAGACGTTCCAGCCCGAGCGGAAGAACGACAGGCCCCGCGCGAAGATCTTGAGCGCGATCTCGACCACGAAGATCGACAGGCAGAGGACGTCGAGAAAGACGATCACCGGCCCCGCCAGCGCCATCGCGGTGTCGGAGGTCTCCAGCCCCAGGATCACGGCGTTGAACAGCACGACGCCGGTGATGAAATTCCGCGTGGCCGGGCGATCCAGCACCTCGGCGATAGTCTGTCGGATCGACATGCCCAACTCCATTCGAGAATGGGCCCCTCTATGCAAACCCGCGCGGTGGGGGCAAGCTGGATCAGCACGGCGGCGGGGTTGGCCGGGCCCGGATACCGGGGGCCCGGGATCCGGCATGGGCCGCTTCGCCGCGTCGATCCTGCCGTTCAGGGCGCGCATCCCGGCGGCGGCGTCGCCAAGGCCGGGCGCCGCTTCGAAGGCGGCGGCTTCGAGGCCACGGGCATC
>NZ_JAMYXC010000282.1 GCF_024159025.1 Limimaricola litoreus | reverse complement strand
CCGCCCGTCGAGCGCCTGCAGCGCCTGATCCATGCCGCCGGGCGCCGCGAGGCCCAGCCCCTCGATCCGGTCGGCGAATTCGGCGGCCACGGCGGCCAGCGTAGCGCGGTCCACCAGCCGCAGCGCGCCCAGTTCGCGGGTCAGGCTGATCTGCACGGCCTCGGGCAAGGCCGCGAGATCGAGCTTGCGGCCCTCCGCGATCATCAGCTGCACCACCATGGCCGCCTTGCGGCGCGGGCTCACGTGATCTGCGCCGACGGGCTTTCCGGCGGAATGGTCGATGGGCTGTGGTGCTGACACGGATCCCGCTCTCCTCGGCATGCTCTTCCGGCCCGAGGAGTAGGGGATCAAGGTAAACAAGCTGTTCGCATCGGCGCGATGCCGCGCCCCGCTCAGGGGGTGACGACGATCGACAGCTCCGCGAGGCGCGCGCGGGTCGCGGGGTCCAGTTCGACGCTGTCATGGGTCAGCGCGTGCAATCGCGCCAGCTCGGTGCGCATCGCCCCGATCTCCGCCTCGTCGAACGGCCGATCGGGATGGGCCAGCCCGCCGAAACTGCGCGCCCCCGACACCATCGAGAGGGTGACGCCGTATCGCAGGCCGTATTCGGCGGCCTGCGGCATGACGCCGCGCGGATCGTCGCCGGGATCGACGTCGCCCCAGAGCAGCGCGCCCTCGTTCGACATCGCCCAGCGCACCGTGGGGTCGCTCATCAGCAGCCCCTGCTTGGCATAGCTCGTGACCCACCCGGTCGGGTAGCAATTGAACATCACCCTGGGGGCCGCAAAACGGACGTGCAGCCCTATGGCGAATCCTCCCGGCGCAATCTGCTTGAGATGCGACAGGCTATGGCCGATACTGTCTGCATTGGGCGGGGTCATCTCGGCGGGTCACCTCGGTGTCGCGGCCTCCACGAACACAGCGTCACGAGGGGGCGAAAATCAGCGTTGGCGCAATGAGCATCTGGTCGCATATCCAACCCCTCCGATCCGGATCCAGCCCGTGACGATCCATGACGAGACCGAACTGCTGAACCGGCTCGCCCCGGTCGGGTATTACATCGCGCTGCGCGTGGGATTTGCATCCCCGCTCGAGGAATACAACCATCTGCCTGCGCCATGGATCGAAATTTATACCGCAGAGCGACTTTTCTTCGATGACCCGGCGATCCGTTGGGCCTATTCGCACGAGGGCGCCGCGCGCTGGAGCGCGATCGAGGATCCCTTCGGCCTCTTCGTACGGGCGCGGCGGATGGGGCTGCGGCATGGGGCGGTGGCCTCGGTCGCCGATGCGGGCGGTGCGCGCTCCTACGGGATCTATATCCGCGAGGACCGCGAGTTCAGCGATCGCGAACTGGAGAGTCTCGACGAGATGATCGGCCGTCTGCACGCCGCGGCGGCGCCGCCGAGCAATCTCACGAAGGCCGAGATCGAGGTGCTGCGGATGGTCAAGAACGGCTACAGGCTCAAGCAGATCGCCCATGCGCTGGGCGTCACCGAGGGCGCGATCAAGCAGCGGCTGAAGAACGCCCGCACCAAGCTCGGCGCCAACACGGCGACCCAGGCGGCGACGCTGGCGGCCGGGTTCGGGCTGATCTGAGGGGCGGCGGGCCCGAAAGCCCGCCGCGACGGTTCAGCCGAAGACGCGCGCGAAGATCGTCTCGACATGCTTGGTGTGGTAGCCCAGATCGAACTTCTCCTCGATCTGCTCGGGGCTGAGCGCGGCGGTGACCTCCGCGTCGGCCAGAAGCTCGGTCTTGAAGTCCGCGCCCTGCTCCCAGACCTTCATCGCGTTGCGCTGCACGAGGCGATAGGCGTCCTCGCGGCTCACGCCGGCCTGCGTCAGCGCCAGCAGCACGCGTTGGCTCATCACCAGCCCGCGGAACTTGTTCATGTTGTCGAGCATGTGCTGCGGGTAGATCACCAGCTTCTCGATCACGCCCGCCAGACGGTTGAGCGCGAAGTCGAGCGTCACCGTCGTGTCGGGCCCGATCGCCCGCTCGACCGAGGAATGCGAGATGTCGCGCTCGTGCCAGAGCGTGACGTTCTCCATCGCCGGCACCACCGACATCCGCACGAGGCGCGCAAGGCCGGTGAGGTTCTCGGTCAGCACCGGGTTGCGCTTGTGCGGCATGGCCGAGGAGCCCTTCTGCCCCTTGGAGAAGAACTCTTCGGCCTCCAGCACCTCGGTGCGCTGCATGTGGCGGATCTCGGTGGCGATGTTCTCCATCGAGGAGGCGATCACCCCCAGCGTGGCGAAGAACATCGCGTGGCGGTCGCGCGGGATCACCTGAGTCGAGATCGGCTCGGGGCTCAGGCCCATCTTGGCGCAGACATGCTCTTCCACGCGGGGGTCGATATTGGCGAAGGTGCCCACCGCGCCCGAAAGCGCGCCGGTGGCGATCTCCTCGCGGGCGTTGCGCAGGCGGGCCAGGCCGCGGTCCATCTCGGCGTAAAAACGCGCGAAGGTCAGCCCCATGGTCGTCGGCTCGGCGTGGATGCCGTGGGAGCGGCCGATCCGCACCGTGTCCCTGTGCTCGATCGCGCGCGCCTTGAGCGCGGACAGAACCCGCTCCATGTCCGCGATCAGGATGTCGGCGGCGCGGGTGAGCTGCACGTTGAAGGTCGTGTCGAGCACGTCCGACGAGGTCATGCCCTGATGCACGAAGCGCGCCTGGTCCGCGCCCACATGTTCGGACAGATGCGTGAGAAAGGCGATGACGTCATGCTTGGTGACGGCCTCGATCTCGTCAATGCGCGCGACGTCGAACTCGACGTCCTTCGCCTTCCACACGGCATCCGCATTCTCGCGCGGGATCACGCCCAGATCGGCCATCGCGTCGCCCGCATGGGCCTCGATCTCGTACCAGATGCGGAACTTGGTGGCGGGCTCCCAGATGGCGGTCATCTCGGGGCGGGAATAGCGGGGGATCATCGGCGCTCTCTCGTATGGGGAGGGTTCGCCGGGGTCATAGGGGGATGGGCGGCGTCGCACAAGGTCGCGGGATGACGCGGCGGAACCGGAGTGCCGGGCCGATCACGGCCCGGCGCGTCTTCAATAGCCCGCGGCGGCGAGAGCCGGCTGCAGCAGCTGCGATCCCAGCGTCGCCGCGAGGCTTGCCGCGACGAGCGCCGAGCCGCCTTTGCGTGCGCGCCACAAGGGCAGGCCGAACAGGCGGCGCGGCGCGCGCGCCGCCTGCGCCTCCTGTTCGGTCTCGGCCAGCGCGGCGCGGATCCGCTGCATTTCCCGGGTCGAGGGATGGGCCTTGGCCGGAATGTCGTTGGCCGGGGTCGCGGTATCGGTGCGGGTTTGCGGCTTGGGCCGCTCGGTGCGGTAGGCCGGCGGCTGCGGCCGCCTGGGGCGGGGCTGGCGCAGTGGCACCTCGGGGGCCAGCTCGGAGATCTGCTCGGCGGTCTCCGCGTCGTAGCGGGCGAGCATGCGGTCGAATTCACAGGAGTCGGGATTGCCGCCGGGCCAGGCCGGGTCGAAGCCGGGCAGCTCCTCGACCATGACGTCGATCATCTCGGCGGTCGGGCTTTGCGTGCTTGTCTTCCATAGCATTCGGTCGGACATGTAGCGGGCATTGATCCGGTCGGCGAGAAGGCGGGTGATCGTGCCCTGGTGGCTGGCGATGCCGATCTGGCAATCGCCGCTCTCGTCGGCGCCGACGCCGATCGTCAGACAGGCGGCGTAGCGGCCGGGCAGGGGCTGGGACCAGCCGAGGATGATCCGGGCGTTGTCGAGGTTGAAGATGGCGACGTCTTCATGATCCCAGTTCAGTCCGCAGGCCCCGGTGGGACCCTCCATGAGCGAGGTGCGCAGATCGTCGACGAGATTGGGGAAATCGAGCGGGGGGACGCTGCGAAACAGCAGCTGGGCAATGGTACTGGTGATCGGGTCGGACATGGACCGGTCTCCAAGATGAGTCGGCTCGTTGGCCGGTGAGTGGTCCTTTCAATAAGGTTAATGAATGTGTTCGCCTTGAGCGCGAAGCGGGGAATTAGCATGGTCGCTTTGCGCGACAGGCCTTCTTGCTGCCGCATTTCGGCCACCGTGCCACCGCGGGCGCGAACAGGCGTGCCACCGCGGGCGCAGACAGGTCGCGCGCGGGGCCGAACGCAAACGGGGCGCCCGAAGGCGCCCCGCGTGATCCGCTCCCGCTTTCGCGATCAGCAGGAATAATACAGCTTGTACTCGACCGGGTGCGGCGTGTGCTCGTAGGCGTAGACCTCTTCCCATCTAAGCGCCATGTAGCCTTCGAGTTGGCTTTTGGTGAACACGTCGCCCGCGAGCAGGAACTCGTGATCGGCTTCGAGCGCCTCGAGCGCCTCGCGCAGCGAGCCGCAGACGGTCGGGATCTCGGCCAGCTCCTCGGGGGGCAGGTCGTAGAGATCCTTGTCCGAGGCCGGGCCCGGGTCGATCTTGTTGCGGATGCCGTCGAGGCCGGCCATCAGCAGCGCCGAGAAGCACAGATAGGGGTTCGCCGCCGGATCGGGGAAGCGGGCCTCGACGCGCTTGGCCTTCGGGCTCTCGGACCACGGGATCCGCACGCAGCCCGAACGGTTGCGGGCCGAATAGGCGCGCAGCACCGGCGCCTCGAAGCCCGGGATCAGGCGCTTGTAGCTGTTGGTGGTCGGGTTGGTGATCGCGTTGAGCGCCTTGGCATGCTTCAGGATGCCACCGATGAAGTAGAGCGCCTCCTGGCTGAGGTCGGCATACTTGTCGCCGGCAAACAGCGGCTTGCCGTCCTTCCAGATCGACATGTTGACATGCATGCCCGAGCCGTTGTCGCCCGAGATCGGCTTGGGCATGAAGGTCGCCGACTTGCCATAGGCCTGGGCCACGTTGTGGATCACGTATTTGTACTTCTGGATCTCGTCGGCCTGATGGGTCAGCGTGCCGAAGATCAGGCCCAGCTCGTGCTGGCAGGACGCCACCTCGTGGTGGTGCTTGTCGACCTTCATGCCCATGCGCTTCATGGTCGAGAGCATCTCGCCGCGCATGTCCTGCGCATCGTCGATCGGGTTGACGGGGAAGTAGCCGCCCTTGACGCCCGGACGGTGGCCGGTGTTGCCGACCTCGTATTCGGTATCGGTGTTCCACGCGCCGTCGACGGCGTCGACATGGAAGGAGACCTTGTTCGAGGTGACGGCGAAGCGCACGTCATCGAAGATGAAGAACTCGGCCTCGGGGCCCATGAAGGCGGTGTCGCCGATGCCCGAGGACTTGAGATAGGCCTCGGCTTTCAGCGCAGTGCCGCGCGGATCGCGGTCATAGGGCTCGCCGGTGTCGGGCTCGACCACGGTGCAATGGATGCACAGGGTCTTCTCGGCGTAGAACGGGTCGATATAGGCGCTGTCGAAGGCCGGCATCAGCTTCATGTCGGACTGCTCGATCGACTTCCACCCGGCGATCGAGGAGCCGTCGAACATGAAGCCTTCCTCGAGGAAGTCCTCGTCGACGAGGTCGTTGACCACGGTGACGTGCTGCAGCTTGCCCTTGGGGTCGGTAAAGCGGATGTCGACGTATTCGACTTCCTCGTCCTTGATCATCTTCAGAATCGTGGCGCTGTCCATCTGACTGCCTTTCTTGTTGTCTCGTGTTCGTGAAAAGGGGGCGGGGCCCCCTCGCGACGCGCGGATCAGATCGCGTCGTCGCCGAATTCTCCGGTGCGGATGCGGATCGCCTGTTCGACGGGCGAGACGAAGATCTTGCCATCGCCGATCTTGTCGGTCTTGGCGGCGTCGACGATGGCGGCGATCGCGCGCTCGACCTGATCGTCGGGCAGGACCACCTCGACCTTCACCTTGGGCAGAAAGTCGACCACGTATTCGGCGCCGCGATACAGCTCCGTGTGACCCTTCTGGCGTCCGAAGCCCTTGACCTCGACGACCGAAAGACCCTGCACCCCGGCTTCTTGGAGCGCTTCCTTCACCTCGTCGAGCTTGAACGGCTTGATGATCGCCTCGATCTTCTTCATGTCGCGCATCCCTTGCGTCCGCGTTCTGAGGCGTGAAACCATGTCGGCCCGACCACCTCAATCATCCGCCCGGAGCGAGCCCGGCCAAGGCCTCGAAAATCCACGAGCGTGATTAAAATTTGTGCAGGATGGCTCCGAATGATGCAATCCGAGAATGCGACCCCCCGATCGCCGCAGGACGCTGCCGCATCCATGGGCATTTTCGAAGGATCGCCGCTGCTGACCGCCGCGGAAATGCGCGCGGCCGAAGCGGAGGCGATCGCGGGCGGCACGCCCGGCCTCGTGCTGATGGAGCGCGCGGCGCAGGCGGTGGTCGCCGCAGTGCAGGCGCATTGGCCGGAGCTGGGGCCGGGGTCACGCGTCTGCGTGCTTTGCGGGCCGGGCGGCAACGGCGGAGATGGCTACGCGGTGGCGCGGCAACTCGCGGCGCGCGGCTGGACGGTGGAGCTTCATGCGCTCGCGCCTGCCGGTCAGGCGGACGCGGCGGCCCAGGCGGCGCTCTGGGCGGGCATGGGCGCGATCGGGGATTGGGACGGCACGACAGGGGCGGTACGGCGCGCCGATCTCGTCATCGACGCTCTGTTCGGTCTCGGCCTGACCCGGCCCTTGGACGCCCGGCTGGAGCCGGTGCTCGACGCCGGGGCGCAAAGGGTGCTGGCGATCGACCTGCCCTCGGGGCTGTGCTCCGACAGCGGCCGGGCGCTCGGGGGGCGTTGCTTTGATGCCGATCTCACCGTGAGCTTTCATGCACCCAAGCGCGGGCATGTGCTGGCCGAAGGCCCCGCGCGCTGCGGGTCGCTCGACATCCGCGACATCGGTCTCGAAAGGACGGAAGCCGCGGTCAGGCTGACGCAGCCGCCCGAAGGTCTCGGCAAGCGGTCGGGGCATAAATACGGGTATGGTCACGCGCTGGTCCTGTCTGGCGGGGTGGGACGCGGCGGCGCGGCGCGCATGGCCGCGCGCGCGGCGCTCAGGATCGGCGCCGGGCTGGTGACCATGGCCTGCCCGGCCGCCGCGCTGCAGGAGAACGCCGCCCGGCTCGATGCGGTCATGCTGCGGCGCCTGCGCGATCGCGCGGCGCTCGACGAAATGCTCGAAGACGAGCGGCTCAATGCGCTGCTGCTCGGTCCGGGGCTGGGGGTGCGGACGCGCGAGCGGGACCTTGTCGCAAGCGCTCTTGCCGCGCGCCGCTCAACGGTGCTCGACGCGGATGCGCTGAGCCTCGTCGCCCAAGATAGCGAATTGCGCGCGGGCCTGCATGGGGGCTGCCTGCTCACGCCGCATGACGGGGAATTCGCACGGCTCTTCCCTGACCTGGCCGATCGGCTGAAGGAGGAGGCCAATGCAGGGCCGGCCTTTTCGCGCGTCGATGCCGCGCGCGAAGCGGCGGCGCGGGCGGGCTGCGCGGTGCTGCTCAAGGGGCCCGACACGGTGATCGCTGCCCCCGACGGGCGGATGCGCGTCAATGCCGGGGTCTACGGGCGGGCCGCGCCATGGCTCGCCACCGCCGGGGCGGGCGACGTGCTGGCCGGGATGGCGGCGGGGCTGATGGCGCGCGGCTGGCCGGGTTTCGAGGCCGGATGCGACGCGGCATGGCTGCATGTCGCGGCTGCGCGCCGCTTCGGGCCCGGGCTGATCGCCGAGGACCTGCCCGAGCAGCTGTCGGGTCTGATGCGCGAGATGGGGCTCTAGGGCCGCCACGGCAGCCCGCTTTTTTCCCGTGGCGCACCGCTTCGGGCTTTGCTAGACAGCGCCGAGAATTCCGGGGGGCCGTTCCGCTCCCCATGAGAGACATGCGGGTGTGGCGGAACTGGTAGACGCACCAGATTTAGGTTCTGGCGCCGCAAGGCGTGGGGGTTCGAGTCCCTTCACCCGCACCAGGAAACACGACTGAGAAAAGGACGACAGATGCAGGTCACCGAGACCCTCAACGACGGCCTCAAGCGCGGCTACACGATCACGCTGCCCGCCGCCGAACTGGACGCCAAGGTGCAGGAAAAGCTGGTCGAAGCCCAGCCCGAGGTCGCCATGAAGGGCTTCCGCAAGGGCAAGGTGCCGCTGTCGCTGCTGAAAAAGCAGTTCGGCCCGCGCGTGCTTGGCGAAGCCATGCAGGAAAGCATCGACGGCGCGCTGTCGAACCACCTCGAGGAGAGCGGCGATCGCCCGGCGATGCAGCCCGAGGTGAAGATGGCCAATGACGACTGGAAGGAAGGCGACGACGTCGAGGTCACCGTCTCCTACGAGAAGCTGCCCGAGATCCCCGAGGCCGATTTCTCCGACGTCGAGATCGAGCGGCTGAAGGTCGTGGCCGACGACGCCGCGATCGACGATGCGCTGGGCAACCTCGCCGAGACCGCGCAGAACTTTGAGGACAAGGACGGCGCGGCTGACGAGGGCGACCAGGTCGTCATCGATTTCCTCGGCAAGATCGACGGCGAGGCCTTCGAGGGCGGCGCGGCCGAAGACTATCCGCTGGTGCTCGGCTCCAACTCCTTCATCCCCGGCTTCGAGGATGGCCTCAAGGGCGTGAAGGCCGGTGACGAGAAGAACGTCGAGGTCAACTTCCCCGAGGATTACCAGGCCCAGAACCTCGCCGGCAAGGCCGCGGTGTTCGAGTGCAAGGTCAAGGCGGTGAAGGCCCCTCAGAAGGCCGAGATCGACGACGAACTGGCTAAGAAGTTCGGCGCCGAGGATCTCGCTTCGCTGAAGTCGCAGATCGCCGAGCGTCTGGAGGCCGAGTATTCCGGCGCCTCGCGCGCCGTGGCCAAGCGCAAGCTGCTCGACATCCTTGACGAGAAGGTCTCCTTCGACCTGCCGCCGAGCCTCGTCGAGGCCGAGGCCAAGCAGATCGCGCACCAGCTCTACCACGAAGAGCATCCCGAAGATCACGGCCACGACCACGGCGAGATCGAGCCCACCGACGAGCACAACAAGCTCGCCGAGCGCCGCGTGAAGCTGGGGCTGCTTCTGGCCGAGATCGGCCAGAAGGCCGAGATCCAAGTCACCGACCAGGAGCTCACCCAGGCGATCCTCAACCAGGCGCGCCAGTATCGCGGCCAGGAGCGGCAGTTCTTCGAGTTCGTTCAGCAGAACCCGCAGATGCGCCAGCAGATCCAGGCCCCGATCTTCGAGGACAAGGTCATCGACCACATCCTCGAGCAGGCTAAGGTCGAGGAGAAAGAGGTCTCCAAGGAGGATCTCCAGAAGGCCGTCGAGGCGCTCGACGACGAGGCTTGAGCCTCTCGTCAGCGATCGGATGATGCAAAGGCCGCCCTTCGGGGCGGCCTTTCTCGTTCCGAGAGATCTTCGGCGGGTCGCGCGGGCTTGGGGCGGGCCTTCTTGCGGCTGTCAGACCCGCTTTGAAACCATGAACGCCGCAAAGAGAAAGGGCGCCCCCACATGGGACGCCCCTTCCAACCGGTGCAGCAGGACTCAGAAATTCTGTCGGCTCAGCTGCCCCAGCTGCGGACCGCGCCGCAATCCATGTGGACGAAGTTCGAGCCCGAATATTTGCCGACGCCCCCGGCCTTGCAGGCCGCGGCGGCGCGCGCCATCTGGTTGACGCTGCGGCTGGCGAGCCGCAGGTCGGCGGCCTGGCCCTTGAGGTGCAGCGAGTTCTTGGCGACGCCGGAAGAGCGGCTGCGCAGCATCGCGTTGGTCGCCGGCGAGCGGTAGCCCGACAGCAGCATGTAGGGTTCGCCGACCTCCAGCAGGGCGTGCGAAGCGGACATGATATCGACGGTGCGGGTGTCGATGTCCATCAGCTGGTCGTTGCGCCAGTCGCGCATGAAGACGTTGATCTCGCGGATTGCCTCGGCGATGTACTCACCTTCGATCCAGTAGATCGTGTCGATCTTTTCGCCGGTGCGTTCGGAATACATCGAGATCCGGCGGACATCGCCCGCGCGCCTCAGGAAACCGGCTGCATTCGAATAGGTCGGTGCTGCGGTGACTGCCGTGGCCGCGAATGCGCCAAGGAGACCGCGGCGGGTCATGCCCGCCGTGCGAAGATTTTTCATCATGTGAGCGCCTGTCCCGTCGCTTACCTGTGGGCCCGCAGTTTCACGGGCATTTTTGCCATCCATCCCCAGATGCAGACCCTCTATCGCACGGGAGAACGACTCGACCAAGACCGGTTATCGGATAACAGGGTGAAGAAACCGGAAATCGGCGGGAACTTGCGCAACAATCGGCGCATTGTATCTCAGCCCCGGGGTTTCGTGACGCATTTGCCGCGCTGCAAATGGTTTTTTCCTTTGGGCTTCGATCCTTCGTTGGCCGTGCAGAATGCCGGCGTCTATCACCGCCACGAGATCCCGCCGGATCCTTCTGACCCCACGGTGCCCCATGCTGCTCGCCCCCCGTCGCCGCCTTCCTTCCCTTGGATCCCTTGTGCTGAGCGCCGGGATCGCCCTGTCGCTGTCATCCCCGATCAAGGCCGAGCCGCTGGCGCAGATCACCCCGTTCCGACAGGCCATCGCCGAGACGGTCGCAGGGCAGGGCGGCTTGGCCCAGACCTACCGCGCCCGCGGCTTCGCGGGAATCTGGACCGGCACGCAGGCCGCCGCGGTGGCGCGGCGCAACGCACTGCTCTCGGCGCTGTCGAGCGCGGATGCACATGGCTTGCCCGTCTCGCGGTACGACCCCGAGGGGCTGGCGGTGCGGCTGCGCGCCGCGCGCAGCGCCGAAGAGCGCGCGGCGATGGATATCGAGATGACCCGCGTCTTCCTGCGCTATGCGCGCGACGTGCAGACGGGGATGCTCGAGCCGGGCAAGGTGGTGCCGCTCATTCGCCGCGAGGTGCCGCTGCGCGATCCGGGCGAGACGCTGGCGGGCTTTCTTGATGCCGAACCGGTGGCTTTCCTGCGCAGCCTCGCGCCGATCGCCCCCGAATACGGCCGGCTGATGCGCGCCCGCGCCGAGCTGCAACGCGCGCTCGACGCGAGTGGCTGG
>NZ_JAMYXC010000195.1 GCF_024159025.1 Limimaricola litoreus | reverse complement strand
CAGGAGGTCCCGGCCCGCGTTGCCGTCGCCGCCCCCGTCATCGCGCACGACGACATGGCACCCGAGACGGCCGAGATCTTTGCCGAGGCCGGGATCGCGCCCGAGACCACACCGCAACCACGCCCGACCGAGCGGATCATGACCGCCGCCGCCATCGCGCCGGTCGACGCCTCGCGCATGCAGGCGGTGCCGGAGGTCGTCACCCGCGTCTCGACCTCGGGCGGCCGGCTCTGGGGCATCAACGTCGGGCGCTACAACAGCCGCAACGCCGCCGAGCGGGTGCTGATCCAGACCGCGCTCAACGAGCCGGGCGCGCTCGACGGCGCGCTGCGCCGGGTGACCCAGCGCTCGGGCGGCTTCGACGCCAACTTCATGGGGCTGACCAACGAATCCGCCGATCTCGCCTGTCGCAGGCTGCAGGCGCGCGGCGCGATGTGTTTCATGATCGGGCCGTCCTGAGCCTTTTCCTCCCGGGCTCTGCACGACCCTTTTGCCGCCGCGATCTCCTCCCGGATCGCGGCGGCGTCTTGTCTTCGGGGCGGCGGGCGCGTCTCATGCGCGGATCTTGAACCGGAGCCCCCGCATGACCCGTCTCGCCGTCACCCCCCCTGCCCTGCCCCGCTTCGCCACGACCGACGCGGAGGTCGAGGTCGGGCTGCACCGGATCTTCTGCGTCGGGCGCAACTATGCCGCCCATGCCCGCGAGATGGGCAATGACGAGCGCGAGCCGCCCTTCTTCTTCACCAAGCCCGCCTGCGCCGCCGTCGCCTCGGGCGCGGTGCTGCCCTATCCCCGCGCCACCGCCAACCTGCATCACGAGGCGGAGCTGGTGGCGCTGATCGGCAAGGGCGGCGTCGACATCCCCGAGGCGGAGGCGCTCGATCATGTCTGGGGCTACGCCGCGGGCAACGACCTGACCCGGCGCGATCTGCAGGCCGAGGCCAAGGAAATGCGCCGCCCCTGGGACATGGCCAAGGGGTTCGACGCCTCGGCGGTCCTCGGCCCGTTCCACCCCGCCGCCGAGGTCGGTCACCCCGCGAAGGGCCGTATCACCGCGCGTCTGAACGGCACCCTGCGCCAGGACGGCGATCTGGCCGACATGATCTGGAGCGTGGCCGAGATCATCTCGCACCTGTCGCGCCTGGTGACGCTGCACCCGGGTGACCTGATCATGACCGGCACGCCCGAAGGCGTGGGCTCGGTCGCGCCGGGGCAGGAATGCGTCGTGGCGATCGAGGGTCTGGGCGAGGCGCGGTTCAGCTATCAAGACTGAGCCGCGCGGCCTCTCTCCCGGCGCGGTGCGGCCTGCCGCCGTCGGGATGTGCGTATTTTCGGAAAGATGAACCATGGGGGCGCGCCCTACGGTTCATCTTTCTTCAAATACGCATGGCGCCCGGCCTCCGCCGGGCGGCCGGCTTCGAAGGTCAGAACGCCGCGGCCATCAGTTCGCGGGTGTAGTCGGTGCGCGGCGCGTCGAAGATCTCTTCCGCCGGGCCCGCTTCGACCACGTCGCCGTTCTTCATCACCATCACCTTGTGGCTGAGCGCGCGCACGACCTTGAGGTCGTGGCTGATGAAGACATAGGCGAGGCTGTACTTACGCTGCAGCGCACGCAGCAGGTCGACGATCTGCACCTGCACCGTCATGTCGAGCGCCGAGGTCGGCTCATCGAGCACGATCAGACGCGGCCGCAGGATCAGCGCGCGGGCGATGGCGATGCGCTGGCGCTGCCCGCCCGAGAACTCGTGCGGGTAGCGGTCCATCGCCACCGGATCGAGCCCGACCTCGCGCATGATCTCGGCCACCATCTCGCGCTTGTCGCGCCCCTGTTCGACGCCGTGGACGCCCAAGCCCTCGGAAATGATCTGCTGCACGGTCATGCGCGGGGAGAGCGAGCCGAAGGGGTCCTGGAACACGATCTGGATCTCGGAGCGCAGGGGCCGCATCCGGCGCTCGTTCAGCGCCTGGATCTCGCGCCCGTCGAAGAGGATGCGCCCCTCGGAGCCGATCAGCTTGACCATGGCCAGCGCCAGCGTCGTCTTGCCAGACCCGCTTTCGCCGACGATGCCGACCGTCTCGCCCGCGCGCACCGAAAGCGTCGCGTCGTTGACGGCCTTCACATGGCCCACCGTGCGCTTGAGAAGCCCGCGCTGGATCGGAAACCAGATCTTGAGATGCTCGGTTTCGGCCACCACCGGGGCGGCCTCCGGCACCGGTTCGGGCAGGCCGGTCGATTCGGCCTCCAGCAGCATCCGGGTATAGGGGTGGCGCGGATTGGCGAAGAGTTCCGCCGTCGCCCCCTGCTCGACGATCTCGCCATCCTTCATCACGCAGACCCGGTCGGCAATGCGGCGGACGATGCCGAGGTCATGGGTGATGAACAGCATCGACAGGCCGGTGTCGCGCTTGAGCTCGGCCAGAAGCTCGAGGATCTGCGCTTGGATCGTCACGTCGAGCGCGGTGGTCGGCTCGTCGGCGATCAAAAGCTCGGGGTTGTTGGCCAGCGCCATGGCGATCATCACGCGCTGCCGCTGCCCACCCGAAAGCTGGTGCGGATAGGCGTCGAGCCGGCTTTCGGGATCGCGGATGCCGACGCGGGTCAGAAGCTCGAGGATGCGGGCGCGCACCGCCGTGCCGCGCAGGCCTTGATGCAGCTCGATCGATTCCGACAGCTGCCGCTCCAGCGTGTGCAGCGGGTTGAGCGAGGTCATCGGCTCCTGGAAGATGAATGAGATGTCGTTGCCGCGCACGCGCCTGAGTTCGACCTCCGGTGCGCCGACCATCTCGCGGCCCTCGTAGCGCACCGAGCCTTCGAGCTGCGCCGTCTCGCCCAGAAGCTGCACGGTCGAGAGCGCGGTGACGGATTTGCCCGATCCGCTCTCGCCCACCAGCGCCACCGTCTCGCCGCGCGCCACGGTGAAGGAGACGCCGCGCACCGCCGGGATCAGCGCGCCGTCCTGACGGAAGCTCACGCGCAGCTCCGAGACATCGAGGATCGTGTCGCTCATGAAAAGGTCTTTCTGGGATCGAAGGCATCGCGCACGCCCTCGAAGATGAACACCAGAAGCGACAGCATGATCGCGAAGGTGAAGAAGGCGGTGAAGCCGAGCCATGGCGCCTGCAGGTTCTGCTTGGCCTGCAGCGTCAGCTCGCCAAGGCTGGGGGCCGAGGACGGCAGGCCGAAGCCGAGGAAATCGAGCGCGGCCAGCGTGCCGATCGCCCCGGTGACGAGGAAGGGCAGCATGGTCACGGTCGCGATCATGGCATTGGGCAGCATGTGGCGGAACATGATGGTGGTGTCCGAGACCCCCAGCGCGCGGGCGGCGCGGATGTATTCGAAATTGCGCGCGCGCAGGAACTCGGCCCGCACCACGCCCACCAGTGCGGGCCAGCCGAACAGCACGGTGAGGAAAACAAGCAGCCAGAAACTTCGCCCCAATATCGCGAAGACGATGATGATCACGTAGAGCGAGGGCGTGCCGGTCCAGATCTCGATGATCCGCTGGAAGATGAGATCGGTCCAGCCGCCGAAATAGCCCTGAACCGCGCCGGCCACGATGCCGATCAGCGAGGAGGCCAGCGTGACGATGATCGCGAAGACCACCGAAAGCCGGAAGCCGTAGATGACGCGGGCCACGACGTCGCGCTTGGTGTCGTCGGTGCCGAGCCAGTTGGTCTCGGAGGGCGGCGCAGGCGCGACGCCGGGCACGTCGACGATGGTGTCGTAGGAATAGGGGATCGGCGGCCAGAGCAGCCAGCCCTTCTCGAACTCGGCCGGATCGCTCGCGGTGAGCGGCAGCGCCCCGCCCGCCTCGGCCGCCGCCATGATCTCGCCAGGCGCGTCGAAGCAGTCGGTGAGCCCGCCGGTGACGATCAGGCATTGCACCTCGGGGTCCGAATAGGCGGCCTCGGTCGGAAAATCGCCGCCGAAATCCTGCTCGGAATAAAAGCTCACGATCGGGCTGCGGATCTCGCCGCGATAGCTCACCAGAAGCGGTCGGTCGTTGGCCAGAAGCTCGGCGAAGAGGCTCAGCCCGAACAGCACCGAGAAGATGACCAGCGACCACAGCGCCCGGCGGTTGCGCTTGAAATTGCGCCAGCGGCGCGCGTTGAGCGGCGACAGCGCCATTCAGCCTCTCCGTTCGAAGTCGATGCGCGGATCGATCAGCACATATGTGAGGTCGGTCACGATGCCGACGATCAGCCCCAGGAGCGAGAAGGCGAACAGCGTGCCGAACACCACCGGGTAATCGCGCGCCACCGTCGCCTCGAACCCCAGCCGCCCCAGACCGTCGAGCGAGAACAGCGTCTCGATGATCAGGGAGCCGCCGAAGAACACGCCGATGAACAGCGCCGGAAAGCCCGAGATGACGATCAGCATGGCGTTGCGGAACACGTGGCCATAGAGCACGCGGCGCTCGGTCAGCCCCTTGGCCCGCGCGGTCATCACGTATTGCTTCTTGATCTCGTCGAGGAAGGAATTCTTGGTCAGCAGCGTCAGCGTCGCAAAGGCCGAGATGGTCGAGGCGAGCACCGGCAGCGCGATGTGCCACAGGTAGTCGAGCGCCTTGCCGATGAGGCTCAGGCTCTCCCAATTGTCCGATGTCAGCCCGCGCAGCGGAAAGATCCGCCAGTAGGAGCCGCCCGCAAAGAGCACGATCAAGAGGATCGCGAAGAGAAAGCCGGGGATCGCATAGCCCACGATGATGGCGCCGGAGGTCCATGTATCAAAAGAGGAGCCGTCGCGCACCGCCTTGCGGATGCCCAGCGGGATCGAGATCAGATAGGCCAGAAGCGTCGACCAGAGCCCCAGCGTGATCGAGACCGGCATCTTTTCGAGCACGAGATCGACCACGGAGATCGAGCGGAAGTAGCTCTCTCCGAAATCGAAGCGCATGTAGTTCCACATCATGGTGAGGAAGCGTTCGAGGGGCGGCTTGTCGAAGCCGAACTCGCGCTCCAGCTCGGCGATGAACTCGGGCGGCAGGCCGCGCGCGCCGATGTAGTCGCTGTCGCCACCCTGGCTCACCTCGCTGCCGCCGCCGGCGATGCCCTCGAACACGTCGCCGCCGCCCTCCATCTGGGCGATGATCTGCTCGATCGGCCCGCCGGGCACGAACTGCACGAGGGCGAAGTTGATGACCATGATCCCGAACAGCGTCGGGATCACGAGCAGCAGTCGTCTGAGGATATAGGCGCCCATGCGGTCGGAAGCTCTCCCTTATCGCAGCGCGCCTTCGGCGCGCAGCTTTTCTGCGGCTTCGGCGTCGTACCACCAGAAGTCCATTTCGCCCAGAGCCAGTGGCGGCATGTCCTCGGGGTGGCGGTACTGGTCGTAATAGGCGACCGTGTGGACGTCCTTGTACCATTGCGGCACCCAGATCATCTCGGCGCGCAGCACCCGGTCGAGCGCATGGGTCGCGGTGGTCAGCTCTTCGAGCGAGCCCGCGTCGATCACCATCTTCACCAGCCGGTCCACCGCCGCGCTGCGCAGCCGCATCAGGTTGCGCGAGCTGTCGTCGGCGGTCTTGGAGGCGTACCACTGCTCCAGCCCGACGCCCGGCTCGAAGCCCATGGAGAATGTGTGGTTGACGAGGTCGAAGTCACCGGAACGGGTGCGCTCCACGTATTGCGAGGTGTCGACCCGCTCCAGCACGCCGCGCACGCCCAGCCGCGCGAGGTTTTCGATGAAGGGGTTCACGATGCGGTCGAACTGCGGGCTGCGCTGCAGGAAGACCAGTTCGAGCACCTCGCCGTCCTTGCGCCGCAGGCCGTCGTCGCCGACGCTCCAGCCCGCCTCCTCCAGAAGCCGACCGGCCTCGCGGTAGGTGCTGCGCGCGGGCGTGTTGGTCGCGGCGTCGAGCACCGGCGCGCGGCGGGTCTCCTCGGTCAGGATGCTCTCCTCCAGAAGTCCCTCCTCGACCAGCGGCGCGAGCAGCGCGCGCTCGGCCTCCGACGGCGTGCCGGTGGCCTCCAGATCGGAGTTCTCCCAAAAGCTCTCGACCCGCTCGTAGAGCCCGTAGAACAGCGACTCGTTGGACCATTCGAAGTTGAACATCATGCCGATGGCCTCGCGCACGCGCGCATCCTGCCATGTCGGATCGTCAAGGTTGAAGACGAAGGCCTGCGCGCCGGCGATGGTGCCGTCGGGAATCTCCTCGGTCACGACCCAGCCCTTCTGGATCGCCGGAAAGTCGTAGCCCGTGGCCCAGTCCTTGGAGGAGTTCTCGATGCGGAAGGTGTATTCGCCCGATTTGAAGCCCTCGAAGGCCGCGGCGCTGTCGGCGAAATACTCGACCCGGATGCTGTCGAAGTTGTTGCGGCCGATGTTGAGCGGGTGATCGGCGCCCCAGAAATTCTCGTTGCGGCCATAGACCACGCGGCGGTTGATGTCGAACTCCTTCAGCTCGTAGGGGCCGGTGCCGAGAAACGGCTCTTGCGTGCTCTCGTCGATGCGCGCGCCGGTCTTCTCGAACCAGTCCCTGGAGAAGGCCGGGGTGAGGCCCGCAAAGCCGATCACGTCGCGGCGCGGCGCCTCTTGGGTGAAGGTGAACTTGATGCGATGCGGGCCGAGCACCTCGACGCTTTCGTAGAAGCCCTCGACCACCTTGCGGTATTCGCTGATGCCCTGCTCGAGGAACAGCTCATTGGTGAATTTCAGATCCTCGGCCGTCATCGGCGTGCCGTCGGCAAAGGTCACGTCGTCGCGCAGGTTGAAGATCACCCAGTCGCGGCTCTCGGGATATTCGAGCGTGGTGCACAGATAGCAGTAGAGCCCGTAGGGATCATCGGCCACCGAAGTCATGATCCGCTCATGCGGCAGCGAGTTGAGCGCGGCGGCGACGCCCTGGCGCGAATAGGAGTTGAAGCTGTCGAAGGTGCCCATCGTCCATTCGCTGATCTCGCCGCCCTTGGGGGCATCGGGATTGACGTAATCGAGATGCTCCATGTCGGGGCCGTATTTCAGCGCGCCGAAATTGGTGTAGCCGTGGCTCTTTATCACCTCTTCCCCGGTGTCCGCCGCCTCCTGCGCCCCGGCTGGCAGCGCCGCCAGCAGCGCGCCCAGGCTCAGCGCGGCGCCCGCGATCCACGAACAAGGCCCGTTGGGCTGGGCTGTGACGGCGCGGGCGGGGCGGCTTGTGGGTCGCATGGTGCACTCCTTCGGCAGAACGGCCTGAAGGCGAGGCTAGCGGCGCAAGCGGCTGACGTTCAAGGCGAGATTGCGTGAGCGGCACCTGTCCGCCGCATCATCCCATGCGAAAAGGGCCGCCCCCGGGGGACGGCCCTTCATCGGAAAACCCAGCCCGGGCGGCTCAGCCGCCGATGGTTTCGAGATAGGCGATGAGGTTGGCGCGGTCCTCGGCATCCTTCAGACCGTTGTAGGTCATCTTGGTGCCCGGCGCGTAGTCGCGCGGCGCCGCGAGGAAACCGTCGAGGTTCTCGGGGCTCCAGACATCGGCCACGGCCTTGAGCGCGCCCGAGTAGCTGTAGCCCGGATAGGCGCCGACCTCGCGGCCGACCACGCCGTGCAGCGAGGGGCCGGTGCCGTTCACGCCCTCTTCGAGCGCGTGGCAGGAGCGGCAGTTGCGCCACACGCCTTCGCCGGCGGATGCATCGGCCGAGGCGTAAATCTCCTCGAAGGGCACCGCCTCTTCCTCGGGGGCGGCATCGCCGCTTTCCTCGACGGGAATGGAATAGGCCTGCGCGACCTCGCCGTGACCGCCGCCGTGGCCTCCGCCATAGATGATGTCGGCGGCCCAGCCACCAAGGAGGAAGACCAGCAGCGTGCCGCAAAGGCCGCCAACGACCTTGGTCAGGGTCATCGTGTCGAACATGTCGCGTTCCATTCCGTTCGGCGTTTCGCGGCTATGTATCCGCTTCCCGCGCGATGTTGCAAGGTGTAGAGCCGCGACGAAATGCCCTTTGGGGAACGCCTGTCGAGGGAGGGCACCGCATGGCCGGTCGTATCGCATTTCAGGGGGAGCTCGGGGCTTACGGCCACCAGGCTTGCGCCGAGGCGCGCCCGGGCTTCGAGCCCATGCCCTGCACCACATTCGAGGACGCGATCGAGGCGGTGCGCCGCGGCGACGCCGAGCTGGGCATGATCGCGGTCGAGAACTCGACCTATGGCCGCGTGGCCGACGTGCATCACCTGCTGCCCGAAAGCGGGCTGCACATCGTGGGCGAGGCCTTCGTGCGGGTGCATATCAACCTGCTGGGCGTGAAGGGCGCGCGGCTCGATCAGGTCGAGACCGCGACCAGCCACACGGTCCTGCTGGGCCAGTGCCGCGGCTTCATGCGCGAACATTCGATCACGCCGCACACCGGCGTCGACACCGCCGGATCGGCCCGCGCCATCGCCGAACAGAACGATCCGCGCCACGCGGCCCTGGCCTCGGAGATCGCGGCCGAGATCTACGGGCTCGACGTGCTGGCGCGTCACATCGAGGATCACGCGCGCAACACCACGCGGTTTCTCGTCATGGCGCGCGAGCCTGATCTGAAGCGGCGCGGCGATGCGGGGATGATGACCAGCTTCGTGTTTCGCGTGCGCAACATTCCCGCCGCGCTCTACAAGGCGATGGGCGGCTTTGCCACCAACGGCGTCAACATGACCAAGCTCGAAAGCTACATGGTCGGCGGGCAGTTCACCGCGACGCAGTTCTATGCCGAGATCGAGGGCCACCCCGACGACCGCAACGTCCAGCTCGCCTTCGACGAGCTGGATTACTTCACCGACAGCATCAAGCTGATGGGCGTGTTTCCCGCCGCCCCGCGCCGGCACGAGCCCGCGCCGCGCGGCTGAGGGCGGGAGGTGACCCCGCGCGGGGTCACCCGGCCGAACGACGCTTCCAGCGGGCCTCGAGCTCCTGGCCATAGCCCTCGAAACGCCCCTGCAAACGCGCCTCGATGCGGGGGCGGAACAGCTTGATCGACTGCATGACGAGCCGCCCCGTCATGTTCACGGACCTGAGCTTCGCCCGCGCGGAAAGCTGCGACTGATGCGGCTCGACCGGATCGGCGCTGACCTCGATGCCGATCTCGATGCCGGCGACCTGCGCCACGACGCGGTAGCTTTCCGGCGGCGCATGATCGGCGAGATCGACGACCACCTCGCGCCCGCCGAGGACCGGGATCGAGCCCGGCAGATCGACCTTCCAGCCCTTGCGCGCCCCGGCCGTATCCTCACGCCCGCGCACCTCGATGCCGCGCCGCATCGCCTGCCGCTCGAAGGCGGTGAAATCGCTGGCCTGCGCGAAGACGAAGTCGCGCGGCGCGGCGACCTGCTGCTGGGACGAAAATTCCATGGGCCTGCCTCGCTTTGCCTCGGGGGAGAGCGCGTGGCGCTCCGCGGCCCCGGTTCTCGCGTCAATCGAGCCGGCCCGCAAGCCAGTTCCACAGCAGGTGCCGCGCGATCGAGCCCATGATCGGCGCGGCGATGCGCGCGTTCTCGCCCGCGAAGATCCGCGCCATCTCCTGGCGCGGCACCCAGTGCGCCGCCGCGATCTCGGCCGGATCGGGCCGCAGCACGGGGCGCGCGCGCCCCAGCGCCTCGGCGCGGCAGCCCAGCATCAGGGAGGCCGGAAAGGGCCAGGGCTGGCTTGCCACGTAGCGCACCGGCCCGACCGCGACGCCCACCTCCTCGGCCACCTCGCGCCGCACCGCCGCCTCCACCGTCTCGCCGGGCTCCACGAAGCCCGCCAGCACCGAATGCATGGTCTCGGGCCAGGCCGGGGCGCGGCCCAGGAGCACCGCGTCGCCATGCGTCACCAGCATGATCACCACCGGATCGGTGCGCGGGAAATGCGGCGTGCCGCAGGCCGCGCAATCGCGCCGCCAGCCGGCCTCGGCCATGCGGCTCGGCGCGCCGCAGCGCGCACAGAAGCGGTGCGCCGCGTGCCAGTTGAGCACCGCGCGCGCCATCGCCGCCAGCTCGGAATCGCGTGACCCCAGCCCCGCCATCGCCCCGCGCAGCTCGACAAAGCGCCCTGCCGCGATGCGCGGATCGGCCACGGCCTCCGCCGGGTCCGGCCGTTCCGGCGCCCCGGCCCAGTCGGAGACGGGCCGGGCAAAGAGCCCCGCGCCCGAGGCCTCGCGCCCCAGGAGCACCGGCGGCTCATCGGCCCCATCGAATGCCGCATGCCCCGCGGGCAACGCCGCGAGCCGCCCCTGCGCGATCAGAAGCCTGCCGCGCCACAGCGGCAGCACCCGCGCATCCTCTCGCGCCAAGAGCTCCGCCACGGCCTGCGAATCAGGCCGGATCTCGGCCACGCGATCGAGCCCGCCGCCGCCGAAAGTGATGTCGTCCAAGGGCCCCATACCTGCTCGCCTCCCCGATCTGGCCGCAGTGACGCTGCGGCGCGGCCCACAGTGCGCAGCGTCGCGTCCTTGTAAAGCTAGGCAGGGCACGGCGTGCAACCTAGGGGTTTTCGATCAGTCGAGGACGGCAACCTCCGTCATCGAAGGTCGAAAGGACGATTCATGCATGTCGGCACGGGGGCGGTAGCGCGCGATGGGGGCGATTTGGTCCATCTGCGGCTGATCTGCACGACGGATCTGCACGGCCACGTGCTACCCTGGGACTACCTCGCCGGACGGCGCGACCCCGGCGTCGGCCTGGCCCGGCTGGCGCCGCTGATCCGAGCGCATCGCCGCCGCGGCAACACGCTGTTGTTCGACAATGGCGATTTCCTGCACGGCAACCCGATGGCCGATGCCGAGACAGAGCGCCTCGCCCGGGGCGGCACCGGCTCGCCTGCCGGGCCGCATGCCATGGTCGCGGCGATGAACGCGCTGGGCTATGACGCGGGCACGCTGGGCAATCACGAGTTCGACCGGGGCCTGCCTCTGCTGCGGCGCGCGCTGCGCGGGCTCGACCACCCCGTGACCAGCTGCAACCTCACGCTCGCGCCGGGGACGGGGGCGCCTCTGATAATCGACCTCGCCGGCATAGCGCTCGTCATCGCTGCCGCGGGCGTTGGAAACGGCGAGCCAGGCGAGGCCC
>NZ_JAMYXC010000018.1 GCF_024159025.1 Limimaricola litoreus | reverse complement strand
GAACCTTGCGATACAAGTCCACGGTGAAAATCCTCCCGCCCTCCCTGCCTCCAGAAAGGGTAAAGGTGGACGACTTTCATGCCGCCCGCAGCAGGCTCATCCTGCCGCTACCGTGGCCGACTTTCTCACCGCCGTTCTCACAGATGAACGCCTCTCCTATATACGGCCACGGCGACCGCGACCGGCAGAATGACGGTAGGTTGCAGAGACCACGCCGTCCAGAGAGCATGCGGCGCCAGAGGTGTCCCATCGGTATGGGCTTGAAGTGGAGACGCGGCGGCGATGAAGATTAGAGACAGGCACGTCCTCCATCCGCCATCAAATGTAAGGAGCTCCGAGCCTCTGATCGACGCTGTTGTATATAGCACGATTCTTTTAACCCCTACTTCCTGCATCTTTGCTAGTTCCTGACCCGCTCATGACCGCAACACGCCGAGGCGTGCTAGGCTTTTCGAGACCGCCCCCGCCGTTGCCTGTCCGTCGTCAGATGATTTGGGACACGTTGCCGTCAATGGCTCCTACTGTCGAACCGTCTCGTCTCAGGGCGGGTGAGGTGGAAGGCTTTGGCATGCCGGAGCTAACCGTCAGGACCCGCTCAGTGAATCCCCCTCACCAAGATTTGCAACAACGTCGCGTGAGATTCGCTCCGATCATGAAAAATCGGCAAATCGTCAAGCCCCATTAACACATGTATTGGGGGAAAAGTCCCTATTTCTGTTTAAGACGTTCAGTTGATGGACAGATCCCGCCGCGTTAACCAATAATGGGGAGAGGCAATATTCGAACGGCGTTGCGCATTTTGCGGAGTGCCAACGGAGGGATTTATGTATCTCAAGCCACACGCCTCGCGCCGTCGTCACAAAGAAGCGCAACATGCTCGCAACAATCGTGCCGAAATCGTCAAGGCTCTTACGCAGGGCCATGTAAGCCGACGCGAGTTGTTCAAGTGGGGAATTTTCACGAGCCTCGGCACCTTGGCGAACATCAACGGCCTCAGCCCGTTCGCAACAAGCGCCTATGCCTCGGTGCCGACCGGCGTGCCGCGCAGCCCGACTTTCGGCGCCATGCCCTTCACCTATCGGATGCCGCGCCTGCGGCTGGAGGAGCCGCACAAGCTCACGGAGAAGCCGAACGGCTACGAACTCGATCTGGCCTTTCCCGGCTATCTGGACGAGCCGGAGGCAAGACGGCTTTCCTACCACACCCAGTTCACCGAATCCGGGGGCGACGACTACCGCAATCCGCGGTTCTCGGGTGGCCCGATGGAGGGGCGGCCGCCGGGCGAGTATTTCGCCCATCAGAGATGGCGGGAATACCTCCCGCAAAAGGCGTTCATCATGACGCTGGGCCGGCTGCAGAACGGCTATTCCTTCCACCCCAATTTTCCAGATCAGGACCGCGACAGCGTCTGGACCTTCAATACCGGTCGCGAAGAGGAATCCGTGCTTCCACCGCCGCTGCTGAAAGTGCGTTACGGTGAGCCGGTCATATTCCGTCATTACAACGCCTTGCCCGAGGATCGCCGCAAGAACAATGGCTTCGGCTCGATCAGCATGGCCACGCATAACCATAACGCTCATAACGCATCGGCCAGCGACGGGGCCTCCAATGCCCATTTCTACCCCGGGCAGTTCTACGATTATCACTGGTCGACGACCTTGGCGCGCGCCGACATGATCAACACCGATGCCAGCGATCCGCGTGCCTCCGGGCCCGACGGATACGGCGGTCTGACCTATGTGAAGGGGGATCACCGCGAGCTGCAAAGCTCGCTATGGTTCCACGACCATCGCTTCTTCTTCACCGCCGAGAACGTCTACAAGGGCCATCTCGGCGCGCTGAATTACTATAGCGGCCCCGATCGCGGCAACGAAACCCTCAATGACGGGGTCAATCACAGGCTGCCGAGTGGGACCGAACTCGACTGGGGCAATATCGACTTCGACGTCAATCTGATGATTTCGGACGCGGCGCTGGACGAGGACGGACAGTATTTCTTCGACATCTTCGAAACCATAGGTTTCCTCGGCGACCTGCTGCTGGTCAATTTCGCCTACAAGCCTTTCTTCGAAGTGTTGCCGCGCAAATACCGCTTCCGATTGCTCAATGCCTGCATGTCGCGCTTCATCCGGCCCGGGCTGATCAACGACAGGAACCGCTGGGTGCCGATGAAGGTGATCGCCACCGACGGCAACCTGATGGTCAACCCGGTCTCGGTGAACCTGCTCGATCCGATGGGCTCGGCCGAGCGCTTTGACGTGGTGGTCGATTTCAGCGAGTTCCCGGTCGGGAGCAGGATCCGGATGCTCAACGTCGCGGAGCACGAGGAAGGCGGCAAGCCGAAGGAGTACCTGTCGCGGCGGGACGCGATCGATCAGGACACCGACGACCCCGGCGTGGGCACTTTCCTCGAATTCCGCGTGGTGGGCGAAGTCGATTCGGTCGATAGTCCCGGCAAGAAGCATTACGCTTCCGATCCCGATTACAGCCGGGTTCCGTCGCAGCTTACCGAACAGATCCCGATCGTCGATCCGGTCCGCGTCCGACATCTCGAATTTAAGGGTACGGATAGAGAGGAAGGTTTGGAAACGGGTGAGTGCTTCCCCGACTGCGACGATCGGAACATCGAGGGCTTCGGCTGGACGATCCGGGTCAACGGCGAGTCGAACCATTTTCTCAATGCCAACCGAGTCAGCATGCTTGTCCCGGAGCCGGGCGTGACCGAGCACTGGATCATCGAGAACAGCAGCGGTGGTTGGGATCATCCGGTTCACCTTCATTTCGAGGAAGGCGTTACCATCGACCGCGACGGACGCCGGCTCTCACGTCTCGAGCGCGGCGCACGCAAGGATGTCTGGCGCACCGGAGCAGGTGGCCAGGTCCGGGTCCAGGTCACCTTCGGGGAATATGGCGGGGCCTACGTAACGCATTGTCACAACACGGTCCACGAGGACTGGGCCATGCTGGCACGCTATGACGTCTTGACCGATCCCAATGATCCGAACCAGTCGTCACAGCATGTTAGCGTGATCCCGACGCCCGATCCCTCGAAATACGGCGTGACCTACCGGGACCCCGAAATCCTGCCCGAGGGCAACCCGTTCTCGAAGGAGTATACCGGAAACCCGATGGTCGGTGATGATGATGATGATGATGACGACAAGCCGCGGAGACGGGGATGATACGTCGGCGTTCACTCTTCGGCGCGATCGCTCTCGCGACCACGCTCGCCGCCACCTCGGCCCTACCCGGACGCTGGGGTCTGGATTACTTTCCGAATACATCGCTACTGGATCAGGAGGGCCAGGAGCTCCGCTTCGTAGATGACTTGCTCGATGGAAGGATCGCGGTGGTCAATTTCTTCTACCTCGACTGCCCCGATATCTGCGGCCTCGCCACCGCGCGGATGGCCAAGGTGTATGAATGGCTCGGCGAGCGCGTGGGCGAGGAAATCGTCATCATCTCGATCTCCCTCACCCCCGAGCGCGACACGCCCGAGAAACTGGCCGCCTATGCCGAGGCCTTTGGTGCCGGCGAGGGCTGGTATTTCCTCACCGGCGAGCCGGAGGAGGTCGAGGAGTTGCGCTACAAGCTCGGCGAACGCAGCACGCGGCTGAGCGACCACCGCAGCGACATGCTGATCGGCAATGTCACGACCGGCGAATGGCGCCGCACCTCGCTGATGGGAAATCTAGCGGCCGCGACCGCCGACATCCTCGCGCTCGACCCGGACTGGGAACCGCCAAGGACTCCCGCAAAGGTTCTCGACGGCGCCACGCTCGATAGCTTTGCCGAAAAGAGCCGGGTCGGAGAAGGCCTGTTCAGCAAGGGCTGCGCCGCCTGCCATTCGATCGGTGCCGGGGTGCGCGTCGGCCCTGATCTCGAAGGCGTAACGCTCAGGCGAGATCACGATTGGCTCATGCGCTACATCAGGACGCCGGACCGGATGCTGGCTGAGGGTGATCCCATCGCGGTTAAGCTCGACCAAGAGTATCCCACGGTTCGCATGCCACGTTTCGGTCTCGGTGAAAAGGATGCGGCGGACCTTATCTCTTACCTGCACGCAGAAACCCTGCGCCTCGAAGAGCTCCCAAAGGAGGGGAGCGCTTCCGACCAAGCGCACAACATGGATGGGAAAGACACTCACGGCAATGATGCAGCCGGTCACGCACATTGAGCCCACAGAGATCGAGCGCCTGACCTTGGTCCCGAGCAGACCGTGGTCCACGTAGGACGCTCCCGATCAACCGCTGTGGATTCAATGCTGGTTGCGACACGGGTTCAGGACCGGTCGAGCTGACGGAGTTCTTCGGCGAAGGCCTCGGCCGGTGTCCGGTAGCCGAGGCAGCGCCTTGGTGTGGCGTTCAGCTGGGCGCTGATCTCCGCCATCGCGTGGTCTGACAGTGCGGCGATAGCCGTATCACGGGGCAGGTAGCGGCGGGCGCGCTTGTCTAGGTTCTCGACCGAGCCTTTCGGCCAAGGCGCCTGCGGGTCGCAAACCACGCCTCGGTGCCCATTCCCGTTCTCAGATCACGCCAGCGGTTAAACTCGAACCCCCGGTCGAAGGTGATCGAGCGCCGGTACAATCGAGCGCCGTGCGGACAAGGGCAAGGGCGACAACAGGATGATCAGGCGGTTCATCAGCTGCTTCGAGCTGCGGTCGTTGTTGCGGAACAGGACGGCATAGCAGGTCTTGCGCTCAACAAGAGAGGCAACATTGACCTTGCCCAACTCCTTGCGAAGATCATCAAATCACCCTCCCAGTCGCCGAACCCGCTGCGGTCGTTGACGTGATCCGGCCGGTTCTGGATCGCGCGTTCCAATGGGAAGACGAGGCTTCGGGGCCGACGGGTGTCAACGCCGACTGAAGTTTCCCCAGAAGTGCCGAAGTAAAACTCCCCAGTTTCCGGGTGGGGTGATCAGCCGTGCAGTTGATCGATCCTCCCGTCTTTCGGGGGACGCCCTCGGCGTTTTGGCTGCGGAGGCGGCGCTCGGGCAGGTGACGCGCCAAGTTCTGGCTCTAACCGTCCTGCGAATAGACGAAGGCGTAGATCGTCTCATTGCAGATGGTGCTGCGATGGCCTTCGAAGCGCAGCCGCCCCGCGATCTGTTTGGGCGACCAGCCGGCCCTTCAGACGGTCGATGACGGCCTCGCGCAGCGCCGTCATCCGGATCAGCTTGCGACGTCTGTGACGTCGCTCGGCTGTCCAGCGACATTCGGAACTGGCCCGGGAGCGACATGAGGAACTGGCCCACTCTCATGTCGATACGGTTGTGGTTTCGTGCGCCGCAGCGGGTTTTTGCAAAAGCCCGCTGCGGCGCTTTTCGCGAAGGCGGTAGCTATCGCCCCGAATGGTGATGACGTGGCTGTGGTGGAGCAAACGGTCGAGGATCGCAGTTGCAACCACCGCGTCGCCGAAGACGCTGCCCCATTCACCGACGGCGCGGTTCGAGGTGACCAGCATGGCACCCCGCCCATAGCGTCGGCTCACCAGTTGGAAGAACAGATGCGCGGCATCGGGGTCGAGGGGCAGATAGCCGAGTTCATCAACGATCAGCAGCTTCGGCTTGGTATAGTGCGTCAGCCGCTCTTCGAGGCGTCCATCGGCCTGCGCCTTGGCCAGGTTCGCCACCAGCTCCATGGCTCCAGTGAAGAGCACGGTGTATCCCGCGACGATCGCCTCACGGCCAAGAGCGACGGCAAGATGGCTTTTCCCAACCCCCGGGGGGCCGAGCAGCAGGAGCGCGTCGCCGTTGGCAATGAAGCGTCCGGTAGCGAGGTCGCGGATCTGGCCGCGATCGAGCGAGGGCTGGGCGGTGAAATCGAAGCCGCCAAGATCGCGCACGAAAGGAAACTTCGCCAATCCGAAGCTCATGTCGATGCGCCGCTGGTCCTTGCGGGCGATCTCGCGCTGACAAAGAAATGCCAAGGCATCGCGCAGCGTCATTTCCCCCCGCACAGCTTCGTCGAGCAGCGAGTCGAGTTGATCACGGATTGCGGTCAGCTTCAGCCGCGTCAGCATCCGGTCCAACTCCTCTGTCGTCACCACAGCCATTACCATGCCCCTCCGGCGACAGCCTCGTATTCGGCGAGAGGCCGCAGCAGCGTCGACTCCGAGATCAAGTCCTCCGCAGTCGCAGCAACCGGTTCAGACCTCCGGATCACCCGACCGGCGGCGCCTGCAACTCCCGCGAAGTGGGCATGATCAATAATACGGCCGCGCCGACCGCCACTGCGTCGGTGGCAAGCCATCTCCACACCGACATGAGTGACGCGCACCGTCTCGCCGGTGACCAGCACGCGCACTCGCTCGCCGATCAGCCGCCATGGGACCGAGTAGCTGTTGGTATCGAATTCCACCGCACAGTCAGACCCGACGCGTCGGCTCAAGTCCCGCATCGCCAGGAACGGTCCGCATTGGGGAAGTGGCTTCAGTTTGCCAGCTTCATCACGCGCAAAGCGCAGCATCGGCGCCTCGCCGGTGGTACCATGGAGCCGTTGATCGGCAACTTCGCGGGTCCATTGCTCCAGATGCGCCTCCAAAGCCTCAAAGCTGTCGAAGGCGCGTCCGGCGATCGCATTGCTCTTCACGTAGCCAACACCCCGCTCGTCCTTGCCCTTTGTGCGCGGCCGGTAGGGCGCACAGGCCTTCACCTGAAAGCCCCAATGCCGGGCGAAGGCGTGGAGCCTGGGGTTCACCACGATCTCCCGGCTGGCGACGTCATGGCTCAGGATCAGTGCGCGGGCATTGTCGAGCAACACCTCCTCGGGCACCCCGCCGAACGCTGCGAAGGCGCTTTCCATCCCCTCGAACCAGTGCTCTTGGCGCTCGCCCGCAAAGGCCCGCACGTGGATACGGCGGGAATAGCCAAGCGTGGCTACGAAGAACGAGACCAGCTGCGGCAGGCCATCAATCTTCACACGCCGCTGGCCAAAGTCGATCTGAAGTTGCTGGCCCGGCTGCGTCTCGAAACGCACCGTCGCCCGAGCCTCCGCACGCAGCTCTGACGCAGATGCGCCACCGCGCGCTCAACCGTGCGCAGGCTCACCTTGATGCCCTTCTCAGCCCAGAGTTCCTGACGGACCACATCGGCATTGCCGGCATGGCGGCGGAACCGTTCCTCAACCCACGCCTCCAAGGCGTCCAGCGCTTTCGGGCGCGAAGGGGATGATGGCTTGTGCCATGCTCCCTCCTTCAACCAGCGCCGCGCCGTCGTTCGAGAACATCCAAGCTCCGTGGCAATCCGACGGGCTCCCCAGCCGAGCGACTTCAAGCGCAGCATCGCCGACACATCGCCCGGCTCTTTCATGACGTCCCTCCGCAGACCCTCGATCCGCAGGAGCTTCTCAGTCGCTGGAATGCTCATCCAGTATCCCCTCATGGCTCATCGAAGGGGCCAGTTCCTCGTGTCGCCACAGGGCCAGTTTGTCGTGTCGCCTGACACTCGGCGGCACGTTTTTGGGCCAGCATGCCGTAGTAGTAGCTGCTGAGCTGGGGCAGCTCGCTATCTTCGAACCGGTTGCGCCGGATCTCGCGGTAGATCGTCGAACGGTGCCGTGATAGCCGCACCGCGATCTGGGCGATAGACATTTTCGCCTGGAGTAGGTCTTCGACCAGCCGCCGTTCTTGCAGATCCAGCTCGCGGTGGGCCATCTTCCAAACTCCTGTGTTTGCGACAGGATAGAGCGTTGGTCGCAACCCACGTGTGGATGCCCCCGTTTATGCGAGCAAATTATCGAAGTCTGGATAGCATGATCGGGTGCTGTCACGTGTCCGGCCTGTTTGTGCGGCGCATGTGACCGCTGGCCCTTATGGAGATACGCGAACTTGGGTCCAAATCAGTTTATCGGGCTCGAAGCCGCGAAGGGTTGCACTGGTTTCCCGAGTTCATTCTCGTCGATCCGCTTTCCTTATTCGATCCTTTCGTCCTCACACACCTGCCGGGATCTGAGGTTTGCCTTATGCGACAGACCTCGGAACTTGATAGTCTTGGCCCGTCGCCAACATTGCCCAAAGTCTCCGGGCCATACGGTTGGCCAAAGCAACCGCCACGACCATTCGAGGCCGCGTCTCGAGCATACGGGTGAGCCACGGTTCGACGCAACGCTTTCGCCGTTCGATGGCATTGAGCACGGACATAGCTCCTATGATCAGCAGCCGTCTGACGTCTTTCTGGCCCATTTTCGTGACACGCCCCAACCGTTCCTTGCCGCCGGTTGAATGCTGCCTGGGAACCAAGCCGAGCCACGCGGCGAAATCGCGGCCGGTCCGGAAATTCTCTGCGGGCGGGCAGAATGCCTGAACTGCCATCGCCGACATAGGGCCGACGCCCGGCATCGTTTGCATCAACTGCGCGTCACGCGACGACCTCGCGCGCAGCTTGATCTTCATATCCAAAGCCGAGATTTGCTCGCTTATTGAAGCGATCTGTACCAGAAGGCACTCTGCCAACGATCCTGCCAGGTCAGGCAACTCGCTGGCTCGTGCTGCGACTTCACGCCTGAAGGTGTCCGGGTTTCGGATCCTGAGCCGAAGCACAATCCCGAATTCGGCCAGATGTGCGCGAAGTCCATTGATGCTCTGCGTTCTCTGGCGCACGAACATCTCGCGTGTCCGGAAGAGCATCGCTTGGGATTGCTGGTCTGGCGTCTTCACAGGTACGAAGCGCATCGACGGTCGCAACGCCGCTTCAGTAATCGCCTCCGCATCGACAGCGTCGCTCTTGTGGCGTTTGACGAACGGTTTCACGTACCCAGCTGGAACCAGCCGCACCTCATGTCCTGCGGATTTCGCCTCTTGGCCCCAGTAGTGAGCGGAAGCACAGGCTTCCATTGCGATGACGCAGCCCGGTGTTTCTGCCAGAAATTTGGCGAACTGAGGCCGGCTTAGCTTCTTGCGGTAGATCGCATGGCCGCCAACGTCAGCAGCATGAATCTGGAAGACGCGTTTCGCCAAATCAACGCCTACGATGAATACCTCTGACATTTCTTCCTCCTGCATTGCTCCGAGCCAGAGCAGCTCGGACGGTTCCACATTGGACCGGCAGGAGGGGCATCCAATCCATCAGTTTAGAAAGTGCCCGCTTGTGAGTTCACGCTGAAGCGCAATTTTCGCTAACCCATCCTATTCGCCTGACCGCATCGCCTCCATCAGCTTTTCCCGGAAGACTTCGGCCGGGGTCCGGTAGCCCAGACATTTCCGAGGCGTGGCGTTGAGGCGATCGCAGATCGAAGTCAAATCTTGATCTGTGATCGCCGTGGGGTCGGTCTTGCGGGGAAGGTATTTGCGGAGTCGGTTGTTGGTGTTTTCGACCGTGCCTTTCTGCCACGGCGATTGCGGGTCGCAGAACCAGGGAGCCACGCCGAGACCGGCCTTGAGATGCGCCCAGGCGGTGAACTCGGTGCCCCGGTCGAAAGTGATGGAGCGGCGCGCTGGTTGGGGCAGGGCCTTCAGGCCGGAGATCAGGGTCTCCATGACGGGCTTGGAGGTCCGATCGGCGTTCTTCGCCAGGACGGTGAAGCGGCTGACGCGCTCGACCAGGGAGGTCACGTTCGCCTTGCCGAACTCCTTGCGAAACATCACCAGGTCGCACTCCCAATGGCCGAACTGCTGGCGCTCGGAGACCTCCACGGGCCGCAGCGAAATGCCGTGTTCATTGCTGAATCTGCGACCATGGTGGCGGCGCGTGCCGCGCGGCCGGCGACGGCGGCGGTGCTCCGGCAGATGACGATAGAGCGCCTCGGATCGGCCATCTCCGGAATAGGCGTAGCGGTAGATGGTCTCGTGGCTGACAGACGTGGCGTGGCGCTCGAGCTTCATCCGACCCGCAATCTGCTCGGGCGACCAGCCGGCCTTGAGACGGTCGACCACGGCAGCCTTCACGGCCGGGTGCCGGACCAGCTTGCGTTGGATGGCACGTCGCCTCTCGTAAGCTCGTTGCGCGGTCATGCCGTAGTAGCCGCTCAGATGGGGTATCTCATCATCCACGAAGCGATTGCGCCGCATCTCCCGGTAAAGCGTGGAAGGCGCGCGGCCGAGCCGCAGTGCGATCTCTTTCATCGGCAATTTTGCCTCGCGCCACCGCGCGAGTTTCTGGCGCTCTTCGAGATCCAGATGTGCGTAGCAGGTGCCCATCGATTGCTCTCCATGTAACCATCTGTTTCTATACAGAAGTTGCACTTCGAACGTGAATCCACAGCTACACTCAATCTGTTGCAACCAAGCAGAATTGTCACCGGCTCTGCAAAGCAGAAGTGTCGTTGCTGGCCCTGACGGGAGCGCAGCCGGGCAGGGCGGAGACCTCAACTTTCGGAGGCCTGCTCGGCTGCGCGGGCCTTGGCGCGTTGGGCCAGCTTGGAGTTCCAGCCGGTGTTGCGTCGGCCGGTCTTTCGATACCCGGTGCGGGCGCTTTCGGGGCGCACCTCGGGCGTGACCGCAGCCTTGTCCTGCTGTCGCTTGATGTGAGCCAGCACCGCGCCGAGGTGCTTGTTCTCGGTGATCGCGGCGTGGGTGACGCGCTGCTGGTGCGGGTCGAAGATGCTGCAGGGCAGGACGATGCCCTTGTGTCTGACCTGGATGCGGCCATCGGGAAATTCGTAGGTATCGGCGTATTTGCCCACCAGTTCGCGGGTCAGCTCGTTCACCTCCAGCCGGATGCGCTTGTGGTGGTATTTCAGCGTCAGATCCTTGCTGACATGGCGCTTGTCGCGCAGGCAGAAGATCTCGGCCAGTCGATCGGGCGCGACGTTCAGCGGCCTGTGCAGGTTGTCCGGCTTGGCGGCGGGCTTGGCGAACTTCGCATTGTAGCGCTCCACGAAGCTCGGCAGGAAGGTGTTCGCCGCCGCGATGTCCGAGATGCCGGCCAGACGCAGCTCCTTCACCAGCCGGTCCTGCAGTGTGCGGTTGGCGCGCTCGACGCGGCCTTTGGCCTGGCTCGAATTGGCGCACAGGATCTCGATCTGCAGCTCCGCCAAAGCCCGCCCGAACTGGGTCATGCCGGTCATGTGGTCGCTGGGCCTCGGCACCCGAAACACCGAGTGCTTGTCGCTGTAGAAGGCGACCGGACGGCCATGTTGTACCAGGTAGCGCTCCAGTGCCTCGAAATAGCTGAACGTGCTCTCGGAGGTGACGAAGCGCAGTTCCATCAGCATGCTGGTGGCATCGTCGATGAAGACCAGCAGCGTGCAGGGATCGCCGCGACCCTCGAACCAGCGGTGCTCCGAGCCGTCGATCTGGATCAGCTCGCCGAAGCATTCGCGGCGCAGGCGCGGCTGGTGAAAGGCCCGGCGCTGTTTGCGCGACAGCCACAAGCCGTCCTCGACCATCCACTTGCGCAGCGTCTCGCGGGAGACCGTCAGTCCGTGATCGTCCTGCAACCGTTCCGCCGCCAGCGTCGGCCCGAAATCCGCATAGCTCTCGCGGATCAACGACAGGGCATAGTCGCGCTTGGCAGCGTGAATCCGGTTGTTCGGAGCGCGCCCGCGCGCCTGGTGCCGGATCGCCGCCGCGCCATCCGCGCGATACCGCTTCAGCAGCCGGAAGATCTGGCGTCGGGTCAACCCCAGCAGGTGCGCGCCGTTCTGGACATCGATCCGACCGTCATCGATCTGCGCCAGAACCTCGACACGGTGCAACTCGCGCTCGCTCATCAGAACCCATCCCATGCTCGGTCTCTCTGCCTGTGCTCGGTGCAGGCGAGAGTGACACTTCTGCATTGCTCACGGGTGACACTTTAGCTTTGCTGCTTGTGGGCTCACGCTGAAGCGCAATTCCGGCAGGCTCATTCTACTCGCCTGACTGCATCGTCTCCATCAGCTTTTCCCGGAAGACTTCGGCCGGGGTCCGGTAGCCCAAGCACTTCCGAGGCGTGGCGTTGAGGCGATCGCAGATCGAAGTCAGATATCGATCCGTGATCGTCGTGGGATCGGTCTTGCGGGGGAGATATTTTCGGATCCGGTTGTTGGTGTTTTCGACCGTTCCCTTCTGCCAGGGCGATTGCGGGTCGCAGAACCATGGAGCCATGCCGAGACCGGCCTTGAGATGCGCCCAAGCGGTAAACTCGGTGCCCCGGTCGAAAGTGATGGATCGACGGGCTGGTTGGGGCAGGGCCTTCAGGCCAGAGATCAGGGTCTCCATGACCGGCTTGGAGGTCCGATCGGCGTTCTTCGCCAGGACGGTGAAGCGACTGACGCGCTCGACCAGTGAGGTGATATTCGCTTTGCCGAACTCCTTGCGAAACATCACCAAGTCACACTCCCAGTGCCCGAACTGCTGGCGCTCGGAGACCTCCACGGGCCGCAGCGAAATGCTGTGTTCATTGCTGAATCTGCGGCCGTGGTGGCGTCGCGTGCCGCGTGGTCTACGACGCCGGCGGTGCTCCGGCAGGTGCCGGTAGAGCGCCTCGGACCGGCCATCTCCGGAATAGGCGTAGCGGTAGATGGTCTCGTGGCTAACGGACGTGGCATGGCCCTCAAGCTTCATCCGGCCCGCGATCTGCTCGGGCGACCATCCGGCCTTGAGGCGGTCGACCACGGCAGCCTTCATGGCAGGGTGCCGGACCAGCTTGCGATGGATGGCACGACGCTTCTCGTAAGCCCGTTGCGCGGTCATGCCGTAATAGCCGCTCAGCTCGGGGATCTCATCGTCCATGAAGCGATTGCGCTGCATTTCCCGGTAGAGCGTGGAAGGGGCGCGGCCAAGCCGCAACGCGATCTCTTTCATCGGCAATTTCGCCTCGCGCCAGCGCGCGAGTTTCTGGCGCTCTTCGAGATCCAAATGTGCGTAGCAGGTGCCCATCAATTTCTCTCCATGTAACCATCTGTTTCTATACAGAAGTTGCACTTCGAACGTGAATCCACCGCTACACTCAATCTATGCGTGTAATAGGCGTTATGTAATGTATAGTGTTGTCGATCTCGACCTGACATGAGTGTCAGCCAAAGCGAGAAGTCAGGTCCTGCCCTTCCTCAAGGTTTAAGCATGGCGCAGCATCGCGAAGGCACAGGGCACAAGGCCGGAAAGCGAACTTTCGCGGCAAGTGCGAACTTTTCAGTTCGACAAGCGAGAGCGGTTCACTCACCCCTCGTCGGTACGTTGATCGCAACCCCGGCCTGGGCCGCAATTTGGGTCCGCGCTGCGATCTCGACTTCGGCCTGCAAGTCTATCCCGGCTTCGGGCGCGGTCAGCGTAACGACAAGCGCGTAGCGCGCCTTGTCGAGATAGCGCCCTTGTCCCGGTCGGTCGCGCCACCAACCCATTACCGGATAGATCGCGAGCTGATCGCGGGAAGCGAGTTCGACTGCGGTGCCTGACCAAGTATCGCAATGAATCGAGCCGGCGGCGATCGCCTTCGGGCCGAACGCCCAATTTGGATCGTCTTCGGTCGCGGGAATCCGAACTCCCATCTCCGCGTTGCGGCGGCGCTGGAACTCCGCGTCGGTCTCTCTGGGGCGCTTGAGGTCGAAGCGCAGCCCGAACGAGCGGTAGCGCGCCGGATCCAACATGGCGCCTTTCAGTGGGTATGGCTCCACGAAGTAAGAGAGCGTGACCTTCAATTCGACCGGACAGTTCTCCAAGGTCTCGAGGATGCGGGTCGGCCATGGCAAGTCGTAGTAATGTGCGGAGCCGAAGGTGACTGGTCCTACCCGCCTCCTCGCATCACGACGACTGATCTCCGGTCGGTCGAAGGGCTGGATGTAGGCTTGTGAGACGAGCGCAAGGTCAGTCGATGCGGAGGCCAGGGCCCGGAGCAGGTCGGGCATGCCATAGCCAAACCTTCGACGGAGCGCACTTCGTTCAGTCTTTCCGATGGCGCTGTCGATCTCGGCGCGCATGGCCGGGGTATAGTCCGCGCTGTGCACCATGAGCGCCCTGACGGTCTCAGGCCAATACTGAGGGTGCTCCACCGTGATTTGAGCCGCCATGCGCGAGGCCTGCGCGGTGGCTGCGCTTGTCGCGTAGAAAGGCATGAGCGCGTCACCCGTGCCGCCCTTTCCGGTGGAGATGAGCGACAGCGACGGCATCGCATCGCTCACTTGATCTCCGAGCGCGTTGGCCGCGCGATTTCCAGCCTCGAACACGATCTCGGGCTTGACTGGCGTCGTGCCGTCCGGCCAGTCGCTCGACGTCCGGCCATAGGGGCTTGCTTCGCCGACGCTGGCGCAAGCCGACCATTCCGCACGGTCGCGAGCTTCGATTGCGTCCTTGAAGGTCACGCCACCCACCGTCAGCGCGTTCCACGCCTGCGCGGGATCTTCGCCTGGATGGAGGCTTTGGTCCTCAATCGTGGACCAGTCATTTGAATGACTGATATTGCCGATCGCCTGTACGAAGAGGCGTCGGGGCGGCTCTTCGCCTTTGGCTGCATCGACGCCGGACGCGATCTCATCGATCGCAGCGCTCCAGCGGGTCGGCCTGTCCCCGCGGCGCCTATCGTTCGTGACGGCCGAGCAGATTGTCCGCGGTCGATCGGGATTCTGAGCCTCTGCCAGAGCCACCGCCGCTTTCGTGATCGCGCCATAGTTCGCCGGATCGTCGGCGGCGCGCGGCGTGGGCGGAAGGATCTTGATGCTCTCAAGTCGGTGAGCGAGCGTCCGTGCCGAGGCGTCGGCGAGGGGGCCTGTCAGGTCGCCATGGAGCGCCAGTCCAGCCATGGGTGTGCCGTGCCCGGGCCGGTGGTGATCGTCCGATCCCCAATCGGGATCGACGGCCTGCGCATCGTCCGATGTAAGCGCCGGCTCAATCAACGGATGCGCGCGGTTCACACCTGTGTCCAAGAGACAGATCGCGGGAACGTCGGCCCCAGGCCACTGGATGCGGCCGGCAAGGTCCTCGACCAGGCCGTCCTGCTCCTGGCCGGTCAGATCGATGAGAATGGCGGGGTCGTCCGTCGCGTATCCGATCTCGGCGAGGCCAGACTGGTTAAGGTCGAGCATCGTCTGAACTTGAGCGCGTGTTGCATGAACAGGGACAACACGGACGTCCGGGAAGGTGCTCCAACGGTCTTCCGGTGCAACATGCATCTTGAGGGCGCGCGCCACGCCCGTCACGTCATCGACGAAGTCATCCCAGCACCAGAGACCCCACCATGTCGGTCCGTTGGCATCGGTCGGAAGGGTCCCGGGGTCCTCACGCCATAGGTCTAAAAGCTCCGTCGGCGAGAAGCCGTCGATGGGTTCCATCTCCGAATAGAGAGGCGGGCGTTCGCGATCGTTGAGTTCGCCGGTTAGATAGCGCTCGACCCGTTCGCGCAGATAGGCCTGTGCATCTTCATCCGCCATGTGCAGGACCATGGTCCGGCGCCCGTTGGCTTCGCCTGCAGCGCTTTGGCGAACGCCCTTCTTCGGTTTCTCGAGGTCGAGCTCGCGGGCATTCGGATCGAGAATGACAGTGACGAACGCGCCTTCACCTGGCTGGACGCCGTGCGGAAGGGTGTCGGGTGCCGGGCGGCGTGCCTCGGCGGCCGTGAGAGAGGCGACCAAGCCGGCGCTCAAGCGAGGACCGTGTTGGTCACGGTTACGCGTGAACGTCCGACCTCCGGGAGATTGATGCGCCGTGTAGGAGCTGGTCGTCAGAAAAGGCGCGATGTCGATATGCGGACGGTCGTAGTCGGCCATAGATCAGCGAGCCGCCTCTTGGTCGCCCCTGAAGATGTCGCGCATCTGATGCCGCGCTGCCAGCTGCTTGAGCAGGTCGTCTGTGCGGATCGTATCCCGCTCCGAGAGGAGGGCGGCTTTCGCCGCTTCATCGGCGGCCCGAGCGAGTTCAGCCTGGCTAAGCCCGCGCCCGGCCTCCGCGACCCGGTCCCAAGATATCCTCGGATACTTCATCGGCCGAAGATGGTTGCGGATCACCTCTCGAATCTCGTCGGGCGATGGCATCTCGAAGAGGAGAACATCGTCGAACCGGCGCTGCAGCGCGGGATCAAGGAGTTCGGGATGGTTCGTCGCCGCGAGGATGATGCTGTCGGTAGACGCGGGCTCTTCCATGAACTGCAGAAAGCTATTCAGAACGCGTCGCATCTCGCCGACATCGTTGGTCGCGGCGCGCTTGCCGCCCACGGCATCGAACTCGTCGAAGAGATACACGCCGCGACGCCGAATCGTCTCGTCGAACACGAGCCGAAGCTTGGCTGACGTTTCGCCCATGAAGCGAGTGATTAAGGCCTCGAGACGGACGACGAGGAAGGGCAGGCGCAGCTCGCCTGCGAGCGCCTCCGCCGTCATCGTCTTGCCCGATCCTGGAGGTCCGGCGAAGAGCAGGCGACGGGAGGGCACACGGTTGCCCTCGCGGAGCCAAGAGCGACGGCTTTGCTGAAGAACGACGCCATCGAGTCTCGCACGAACGGAGTCGGCGAGCACGACCTGAGGCAGACGAATGTTCGGCTCGCGGAGGTCTAGAAGACCCTCGAGATCGCCGCGAGGCTGGGCGAGCGCTACCCGCACAGAGGGTTTGTCGCCACCGCCCCGACGCACGTCTTCGACCGCAGCGCGCAGCAGCTCGGCATTGGTTCGCCGTCCCTGCCGCGCTTCGGCGGCCGCAACTTGAAGGGCGATCGCGAGGAATTGGTCCTCGTCGCCTTCAGCGCGGCTGCGCAGCATGGAAAGGATCTGCTTTGTGTTGGACATGGTTGCTCAGTTGTTGCTTACGGTAGACTCACGGGTGCGAACTGCCAACCAAATATACTGCTGCCAGAGCGACGAGAGAGTCTGAGCCTTCCTCAGGCAACGGATTGTCAGGCATCCGGCCTCCGTGTTTGTATTCAGCGTTGCCTGATGTGCCCGATCGGTGCCGCACCGCAGCACGGCTCTTTCGAACCAACGTCAGCTAAAGGTCGGTCGCGTCGGTTGCCCAGTCGCTGCCATCCTACTTTGCGTAGTCCCCTTTCTGCGCAGAGCGGCAGCAAGTAAGCGGCGGAGCAAAAGGGGTCATTTTTCAACTTAGCCTTGTGTAGACATGCGCCGCTTGTCGTTCATAGCCGAGCCTTGAGCACCGCGTTGCGCGCCGGCGGGTCACTGCGTGCGTGCAGGATATCGACGATGGCGAGTTCGTCCGGCAGGTCGATGAACACCGGAGAATGCTCGCCCGGCCGCGCATAGCACAGGTCGATGTCGTTTTGCGACCGAGAAGGTTCGAGCATTCACGGCTGGCGGCTCGCCCGTCCGCCGGGCGGCGCATCGGTCGAGCAGTTCGGTCTCGTATATAGCAGCCCGACGCGGCCCGAACGTCTCCAGCACGCAAAGCACTGTATCGACCAGGCTCTGTTCGGCGCATGGCGTCAGCCGCCAGGCTTTCCTCCGTTGGCATGCCGTTGCCGAGCCTTCGCGAAAGCGCGGCAAACAGCTAGCTCTTTCGAACCGGGAGCGCGCTTGCCCGCTAGGGCCCCTTCGAGGCCAGCGCTGAGCTGGGCTTGCTGCGCAGGACTTTGACAACCTTCGGCTTACAGCAGCCGCAGTCCCGCGCGAAGGGCCTCGCCGGCATTCTGGTATCGCCAAGGTCGTGGGTGTCGCCGTCCGGCCTGAACAGGGGTATAGCCGAAACCACCCGTACCCTGCGCCTGTTTGCGAAGATCTATGGTGACCACCACGCGCATCCATGCGTTGTCCAAAGCCTCCTCGGCTTTCATCTGGGTCTGGCTGCCAAGCGAGACCCAGCCCGTACCTGCTGGACGGTTGCACCGTGGCACGGATGGTCGGCATGATTTCGGCTACATGTCGGACTACCTCGAGCGATCGAATGCCATCGCGCTCGGCCCTGACCTGCCCCTGGCGCAGGGGATGCGGTCCCTTCCAGGCCCCGGTCTCACCGGGACATTGCGTGACGCCCTGCCCGGCGCATGGGGCCGGCGCGTCACGCGTGCCTTGCAACTCGGGCAGCACGATGCTGATGCGGGCGCGGATGAAATCGGCGACATCGCCTACGGGTTGCTTGCCGGCACCGACGGGATCGGCGCTTTGTCCTTTCAAGCGTCGGCAACCAGCTTCGAGACACGGATCGCGCCCGGGGTAGAACTGGAAGCCTTGGCCGAAGCTGCCCGCCGCACCGAACAGGGGCTCTCCCTGCCGGGGGATCTGGCTGAACCGCTCGTTCATGCTGTGGCAATTGGCGGGACATCCCCCAAGGTGCTTGTGAACATCAAGGGTCGGTCTTGCATCGCGAAGTTCGGCAACAGCCGTGACCCGCATGACGCCCTTCGGGCGGAATACATGGGGCTCCGGCTCGCACAGCTGTGCCACATCGACGTTCCCCGTTTTGAGCTGCGACGCCTCGGGGACCGGCTGGTGTTGCTCGTAGGGCGTTTCGATCGCGAGGAGAGCGGCGCCCCGCGGGCCATGGTAAGCGGGCAGACCCTCCTCGATCTTATCAAGGCTCCGAGCCGCGAAGTATGCCATGGCGATGTCTTCGACGCCGCAGCCGAATGGGCGCGTGAACCGGAGGCGCTCCGCCGCGAGCTTTTCCGCCGAGCGGCTTTCGACAGTCTTCTGGGCCGAGCCCCCGCTCCCGCCCGCAGTCACACCCTGTTCTGGACCGGCCAAGCCGTCGAACTCACGCCCGCGTTGGGTCTGAAACTGCCGAACTGCATACCTCACGGTGTCCACCGGGCAACGGCGCTTTGCGTACCAGACGGGGCCGCACGCGTAACGCAGGTGCTGGACATGGCGCCGGGCTTTGGTTTGGAGCCCGATGCGGCCGCCGTCATGCTGGACGGTCTTTTTGAAGGGATCAGGCAGCATCACGCGGCGGTCGCGTCCGAGGCCGAAGTGACCCAGACCCGACCCGCTGCCTGATTGGCAAGGTCATCGTCGCACTCTTACTTACTCGCTCGGACAAGGGCGCTCTCCCCGGCCCCCTGAAAAGCCCGCGGGCAGCGCCGATGTCTTGGAACGTCCCCGGCCTCACAGCGCTTAGGCGCTCCTCCGAGCGGGCTGCTGCAAGATGCGTGGCAAACACCCGCCCCCCCTTTGCGAGAACCGAAGCGCTGCCACGCTCCGGTCCTCCCGGCTGGACACGGCAGGAGCGAGTAAGCCCGTCCAGCCGATAAACAACATGGAGCCGACGGACGCGCCGGCAATGGGCCGTCGTCAGCTCTTGCCGGCGCGGATGACACTCCATAGCTGTCTCGATGCCGACCTGGGACGTCAGAACCGTCCTCGCCGCTGACCTAGCCGAGACACCGGTTGAATTCCGAACCCGCTCGCGCCAAAGGCACCCGTTTACAGGATGCTTCCTCTGTCATCGCTTGCCATCACACGGCATGCCCTGAGTGATTTTGTCGCTTGGTGAGGCGAATGGCGCTTCCCATACCCTCTTGCCTCGGCGAGGCTGACCATACGTCAACGATTTTGGTCTATCGTTGATGCTCTTCCTAGTCTTTAACGAGTGCTGGCCTGGCTCGACTCCCTCGGGACCAGGCCGTTTCTCCTGCCCAGACACATCCAAGTCCGGCGACGCTCCTTCCCCAGCTAACCAGTAGTGCAGGTCCCCTGGCCCTGCTCTCTTGGTGGCCCTCCCCTCGGCCAATGCGCGCTGCAGCAGGCGACCGTTCGCGCCATCGCCTTTCTGCAATGGACAGATCCAGGGTGCTCGGGATCTCAAAATGTTTCGATTGTGGCGCGGCGTGGAGTTGTATTCGCTGTTCCCGAATGAACCAGCTGCCTCAGTCATCGGGTTTGCCTAGCCGTCCTGCCCTGCTCGATCGGTGCCTTTCGATCGATCTCGAGGTCAATCCGAGGACGGCGGAGGTCTTCGCCTTCGCAGCTGTGCGCCATGACGACCGGCCGGCCATCCGCTGCGCGGCGAAACAGCTGCAAGCGGGGCTGGATTGTCTCGAGACCGCGCTCGACAATGTCGCCCACCCGATCGGACACAACATCCTGCAGCATGACCTGCCCCATCTCGCCGCGCTGAGACCCCGCCTCTCCCGACTGATGCAGGCGCCGATCGACACGCTCTGGCTGAACCCTCTCGCCTTTCCCCGGAACCCCTACCACCATCTGGTCAAGCACTACCGGGACGGAAAGCCGCAGGCCGGCCATGTGAACGACCCGGAGCTTGATGCCTGGCTGGTGTTCCAGATGCTGAACAACTAGTTCGCGGCGCTCAACGAGCTGAACGCCGAGACCCCCGATGCGCTCACGGCCTATCATTAGCTCTGCACAAGGCGGGACATGGCGACCGGGTTAGACGCGGTGTTCCGGACCGATGTTATCTGAAGCCTTCGGGCCGTCCGAGCCAAGAGATACGATGAAGGCGCTGCAAGCAGCGCCTTTACCGACCAGATGCAGGACTTGGCTTAGGCCACTGCGGCTCGCCTCCGCTTGATCTCCGCGACCAGCGCGTCCTGTTGCTCGGTGGTCAACGCCTTGAGCTTTTCCACGAGCGCGGGACCGTCGATATTCCACTTCTCTGCCAGCCCGTCTTGCAGACTGTCTTCGACATTCCATTCGACATGGCGGTCGAGCTCGGAGGTATCGAACCAGTGGGACCAGTTCGCGTCCACCACGGCGTTCACTTCGGATTCCGAGAGGCCGAGGTCGTTCGGAGAGAAGCCCTCCTCCAAAGTCGGTCGATGCGGCGCAGGTGCCGACAGGTTGGTGGCCACAGCCTGCTCAGCCACAGGACGCTCAGCGGATTGGATGTTCATTTCACTGCCCTTTTTTGATTACTGCGTGGGGGGAATATCGGGGGCAGGTCCGCATGCATCAACTCAACGGCTCCCCGGGTGACCCCTCTATGGCGTTCAGACAACATAATATTATTGCGAATAGACCAACGTCTTGATTTCTTCATTATTTATGAAAAACGCCTTTCAGGCCCTGTCTAGTCGCTCGGGGAGGCTCTCTGATGCGTTTGTACGTATGCGTACTGGATGGTGAGAGGCCCGAAGGATGACCTTCTTCATGGAAGTGATGAAATACTCTTGCCTTTGAGCCGATTTTCTGTCGGCCAAAGTCACGATCAAGGTGGTCTACCGCCCAGCCCTGCCAACCCCGGTGGGGACCGGTTCGTAAGGTCACCCCGGTAATGTAGGTAGGTGCTAATCGAGCGTCCTGATGGCTCGCCGGGGATCCCTGCCTTGGCGTGAGCTCGTGGCGCCCAACGGCATTGCTCCGGATTGGACGCAGGCGCACGGCAATCTGCCATAGCTTAATGAACTCCTGTCCGGGCCATGGATCGCCGGCCTCCTCAAGGCCCTCTCCTCGTCCCGCCCCGTCTCTTCGCGGATAGGAGTTCTTTAAACCTCCCGAAATCACGCCCCTCTAAGCTGCATATCGTGACTTATATTCGGAGGCGTTATGAAAGAACAGCTGACTTATTATTCCGTTCTGATCGAATGGGAACACAACTACTACGAGGCAGGTCTTTACGGCTGGGGCGGTTGGGCTCGAAATGAAGAGCACGCCGTCGAACTGACCCGCAAGAGCATGTCACAGGACGAGCCGGAATTCTCGGAAGGCGAGGCCATCGAGGACATCGGAGGCGAAGTTCTGGAAATCGTTGAAGGCGGTGGAATGTGGCAGGCGGGCACCGCTGCGGTCGAGCTCGAGCGCATGATCGATAACGGCCATCAACCGACGCGAGACGATCTGAAGAAGCTACTGACTATTCTGCGACCTTCCTGAGCAGCTATGGCCATGCCGCCGATTGGAGCCGGAGTGCCGGCTCCAATTTCACCTATCGGCGCTGAAATTCCTGCGTCTGTTGCGTACGATCATCGAGCCGATATCCCCCCGAAAGAGTGTGTGGCGGACACATACCCACAATCAGTCCCCGATCGCGCTTTGCCTGGAGCAATGTCATCCGTTCTCTCGGTCGGAGCGACGGCCGCCAAGGATCTGGCGGGTCCTTCATCTCCCTGAGGACCTCCACGAAGCGCCGGCTGGGAGCTTATCGGATTGACGCTGCGATGACGATTTGTACCCTGTTCCCCATGCCCCTGCCTTATACCGCGCCGACCTTACGAATTCATGACCGTCGTCGCGGCACGGTAAACGCTGGGATCATACCAACTGTGTGACCTGCCCGTGCCTTTCTCTACCTTGGCAGATCAGGGCACTCTCCATTGTCAAACACCTCATTCAATCCGGCCGAAGTCGACATTCGGACCACCGAAACCTGGAGTGCACAGCACCCCGAGAGCGGCGCGTGTATCGAGTTGGCGTTCGGCCCCGGCGCGCCTCGCAACTCGCAACTTCAGATCAGGCTTCTCGAAACGCTCGGCGCTGGGTGGCGCGAGCACCGTAGCTGGCATCGACCTGCTACGCCCCTGCCCTTCGGTGCTCCGTCCGTGCGCGACGTGCCCGGGATCCTGGCCGCGCTCGAACGCCGTCTTGAAGCGGCGGGCGTCGATGGCGCCAACGACATCACGTGCCTCCCGACAGGCTGGGTGTGGATCGGGGAGGTGCTGACACACCATCTCTGCCGTCTGGCAGGCGCGATCGACGAGGTCATTTACATCGACGACATCAAGGAAAAGTTCGGCTCCCTGCGTGTTTATGTCTGCTGCGACGGGGCCGCTAGAGCAGAGCTTCAGCCGTTGGCGGAGTGGGCCGAGAGCGCGTCGGAGGGACGCTGCATGGTGACCGGCCGACCCGGCCGGATCCGCTCCGCGGGGTGGGCATTCTGCCTGTCCGACCGGCTTGCCGCCCTGCATGGACGCGACCCGCAGCTGGTCATGGAACTGATGTATCCCAAGGCGATCGACCCGACGTGAGTGACAGCGTCGTTCCCGCGGTACCGCTGAGCTGTATCGCGGGAACGGAGGCCTCGCGATCAGGCGGCGTGCGAGCGCCTTTGATGACGCCACTCCGCCGCGATGTCGTCCACAAACTCCTGCAGCTCGATCGCAGCCTCGCTGATCTCGACATCGGCGTCGTTGATCCAGAAAACTTGCTCTCGCACCTCTTCGGCAAGGCGACGTACCATTTCGTCATCTACGGTACCGAAGACGTCGCGCCGCTGGACGAAGTAGAGGTCGAAACCCGTCGGCCGTAAACTCGGATCCTGCCGTCTGGGATCGCTTTTCCAGCCGCACCTCAGGATTTCGATGTCCGCTCCGTCGAGGCAGCCCAAGCAGTCGGTTCGAAAGTCGACGCCGACCTCGATGCCAACCAGAACGGTGCCTTCGGAAGAAGGCTCGGCGGGGATAATTCTCAAATCAATGCCCATGGCATGACCTCTCTTTAATTGCATTGCATTGCGAAGCAGGCGCTTCTTTACTGAAATGTCGATTTTACTGAAGCGTCGAAGGCTGGTCGCAAAGGACGGTGATATAGAACTAACAACCCGGACGCTGGATCACTTGCCTTTCCTAGATCGTTCACTCGCCGCCGGTCAATCTGAGGCATCTCAACGAAGGACATATTGTTTCGGCATGGCACAGACATCAGGAGAAATGGTAAAATTATAATTGAGATTTGAATGGGGTCGAATGAGTTGAAAGCCCGTGCGTGCGTTGGAGTTTTCGATCCGACACCTCTTCCGCATGTGGCTTGGATTTCCTGTGATGCGAAAGACACAGGCGGGCCGCATCGGCTGCCAGACGGGTCCGGCGGCCGGGGCTGAAATCTTACATATCGGGATGCTTGCCGCGACCTGGCTCGGAAGTCATTCGCTGCCGTCGCATGAGTTGCGCGGTGCGATGGCGCAATATCTCTTCAAAGCCGACATCGTGAAAGCGCGCCCGCTTTCGCGGCTGAGGAACCGCGGTACCGACCGGGATGGTCTCCCGAGCCGGGTCAGGCAACTTTTCTTCAACCAGCACTTGCTCGTGCGGATCCCAGGCCGGGAGAGTCCGGGAATAGAGCTGCCCGCTGAAATGCTTGCGCAGGCTGCTCGACGGGGTCAGCAGGAACGCACTTCGTTCGTCATCAGTCAGGCGGTCGAGATACGGCAACACGTTGGCCTCGGCCAGGCGCCTTGCCAGGCAGGCCCGCCTGCTCGAGTCGGTCGTACGCAGGTACTCTTTCATGATCGGCACCAGCCGCTCAGGCGTTGAAGACTTTGGCACATCACCCGGAGTCGGTTGCGGATGCTCCATCTCCGCGCGTCGCTGCGCGCGCTCTTGATCTGCGGAATGCGTGCCACCACGCCCGCTTCGGCTGCCGCCTCCGGTGAGGTAGCTCATGGCACGGATCGGCCAGCCGAAGATTCGTGCCAGGAGGCGGATGAGCAGTTTCAGGATCTCGCTGGCTATGTCGAAGCAACGACGCGCCCCGCCAGGACGCCTCTTCATAGCTGCAGTCGTCGTTTCACGCGTCATGATACACCTCGCTTGTTGATCGCACCGGCGATCTACGCGAGGGCATGCAAGTGACGAGTGCGCGCCGGACGATGAGACAGGCCGAGCTGTTCAGATCGGCGGGGCCGCGTGCAGTTCGGTAATCTTCGCTTCGAGAGCCTGCACGATCATTTGCAGATCGATGTTGTCCGCGGCGAGCTCGTCGCATTCGGCGCTGACCCGCTCGAGCTCCTGTTCAGCGGCCAGCGCCCGCTCCTTCCAGCGCTGGAGGAACTCTCCAGTCACGGCCGCCACCCGATACCCCTCGGGGTCGATAATAATGCGCTCGCTGCGGTTCGTGGCGCCAGCCAGAAGAATGGCTGAGTTGATAAGGCCTATCATGATTTCCTCATATATCGCTGCCTCATGTAATTTGACGGCATAATGATCGGCCAAGTCAATGTTCAGCGGCCAAGGGACATTACCCAGATACCTGATTGAAGATGAGCGAATGATTTGCTCCATCCAGACCTGATCAATTGGCGATTCATCTTCCAGATCAAACATACCCTGGCGCGTCGCATTGACGATGCCTTTCATGGCAGGTAGCATATCTTCATGAAAATGACCGTCACCTTACCCCAGCCTTGATCTGCAAGAACGCGCGAGAGCGCCCTGCAATTTGGGTACGGGTAAGTGAATGTCAGACAGTGATGTCAAAAAAGGCCACAAGGCCTCTATTTCCAGCGATACAGGCAGGGGTCCGATCGGCTTCGATCTCGATGAACTGGTCAAGCGCGTGATCGCGTTCTACGCGCCCGATGTTTCCAGTACCGGCGAGCAGATCTGCGATGACATCGTGCGCGGATGGTGGTCGCGCCAAGATCGGTTTCGCCGCGCGGAGCTGGCTACGTTTCTCGGCTTCGCGTTCGACGCCGAGCGCGATGATCCGAAGCCCGGTGCAGAGCCGGACGACGTCGATGTGCTTGCCGACCTGCTGGAGAGCGTTGCGCTGCAAGACCTGCTCGTACAGCGCCGGATTTCCGAGGCCAAGGCCAGGATCAAGCGCGAAGCCGAGGCGAGGGTGCAAGCCGAGAAGAAACGGATTTACGGCCATGTCAGGAAGCAGCTGAGTGCTGCGCCGGGTCGGGCGGCAGGACGAAAGACGTCGGCGAGCCAGTCGACTGCACCGCAACGCTATCTGCTCGACAAGAGCGCGATCGACCGGCTCCCGGAAAACGGTCGTTCCGTTCGGAAGAGCCCGGACCTGATGGCGGCCTGTACTCAAAAACTCGGCCTGGCGGAATGCACTGATCGCTCGACCTTCGCCCGAGTTCGCGAGACGCTGGCATGCAAATTTCCACATGCCATTGCGGTCATCGACGGCCTGCTGCGGCCGCTCGAGCGCGGGTTCATGACCGGCCGCGCAGAACTGAAGCTACGGCCGACGATCCTGGTCGGCGGACCCGGCTCCGGCAAGACCGCGCTTCTGCGCGATTTCGCGGCGGCGCTCGAGCTGCCCGTCACGCGGATCAGCGTCGCCGGCAGCTCGGATTCAAACGTGTTCGGTGTTTCTGCCGGCTGGTCGACCTCTCTGCCTTCGATCATGACTTCGACCGTCGCCTCGAGCCGCTTGCTCAACCCCGCGATCATCCTCGACGAGCTCGACAAGGCGTACACATCGCGGAACGGATCGGTGCAAGAAAGCCTGCTCCCACTTCTCGAACCGACTGAGGCGGTACACTACCACGAACGGTTTCTCGCCTCAGCCGTGAATGCATCGCATATCAACTGGCTCTTCACGGCGAATTCTCTCGACCGGATCACCGCGCCGCTTCTCTCGCGGTGCGACGTGTACGAAATGCCGACACCGAGCCGCGAACATGTCCGGCCGATCGTGCGCGCGATCATCGCCGAATACGCTCGCGATCTCGGGCTGCACACCGGATTTGTCCGGCTTTCGACCGAAGATGTCGAATTTCTCGAGAATAGCTACGACCGCCACCGTAGCGTCCGTGTGCTTGCAGAGCTCGTTCGACAGCTTCTCGATGCGCAGGAGCAGGACCTGCCACGCGCGTGAGCATGGAGCAGCAGTGGGGCAACTTTTCGACTGCATTTGGGGCCTGAGAAGCCATTCTTCTCGGGCCCCATGTCCATCCGAACGGTCAAGCAGCTTGATCCCGGCGACGCGTGTCATCTGTCGCCAGGGCCTCGCCGGATCTCAACGCCGCTGCGACCGCGATCCCCACCTTGCTCGCAAGCCTGACGGGTACCGCATTGCCAAGAAGGCGCAACGCTCGGCTCCATGAAACTCCGTCGAAGCTGTAGTCATCGGGAAAGCCTTGCACCCGGGCCGCTTCGCGAATGCTCAAGTAGCGGTACTGTCCATCGCCGAAGTCGATCATGTTCTCGCCGCCCGGGCTCCCATGCACGCCGGCCTTCAGCGCCTTCGACGGCCTGTCATAGGGGCTGCCGGTATGGCCAGGATAAGGTCGCGCGCCCGCCCTCGACAGATGCTCCAAGGCCTCGGCTTCAGGTGTCCCGAAGGCTGGCAGATCGTGTACGACATCGCGTATGCTGAGCCATGGCTGTCGATCCCGTGTCTCTGGCATTGCGGCGCCAGTCGCTGCGACAGCCGTCCTCCGTCCGTCCAGTTTCGAAGGATTCTCATGCGTCGCGGTCGGAGCGACCCAGCTCGGTGCGAGGTCCGAACGGAAGCCGACCAAGAATACCCCCTTTCGGGTCTGGGCCACTCCGTAGTCTGCAGCGTTGAGTTGCAACACGTGAATGTCGTAGTGCACCGGTAAAGCAACGCCGTGGTCGAGACAGGCTTCCAGCCGACCGAGGTGCGACCGCCAGCTTTCACCCGGGTGAGCGATGACATCCGGATACCGCAGTTGCATGAGAATGTAGTCGCGGTATTCGCGATGACGCGGAGCCATCAGCCCGGGCGCGTTCTCGATCAGGAACGCTTTGGGACCGCATTCGCGAACCGCTCGAACGATCTGTGGAAACATGTCGCGGGGATCTTGTTGGCCACTTCCCCGCCCCGCTGCCGAAAACGGCTGGCATGGCGGACCGCCGGCGAGAAGGTCAATGTCTCGGTAGTCTCGGAAGTCGACCGTCTGCACGTCGCGCTGCAATATGGCCGTCGAGCCTTTCAGGCCCAACAGTCGCGCATTGCGCCGCAAGGCGGCACCGCAGTGCGCATCGCGTTCGACCAGGATTTCCGGCGAGAAACCGGCCTGCTTGAGCCCCAAGGTGAGGCCTCCGGCGCCGGCGAAGAGTTCAATGCTGTTCATGGAATGCGTCCATCAAATGATAAGGTATCGGAAATGCAGGGGTGATCTCGTGAAGGCCGAAATTGGCGTCGATCACGCTCAAAGCGGAGATGATGCTGATGGAGAGGGAGGCTTTCTGAACGCACGTACGGTGATGAGGGAAAGCTCGTGGAAACTCGACATGATGGGATTGCCTCATGGATCGTTGTTGCGAGAGCGGGGACGTATGCCCCGGCCCGGTCGCCACTTCGGACGACTTGAAGCAGATCGTAGTGTGACCCGGTTTCCAGCGGATTAACGTTTGCTACCGAGACGTCAGGAAGCTCTCACAGCCAGTGGCAGCCAGTCAGCCAACGAGGGCCCGTCGAGCCTGCCGCATGACCGGTATCACAAAAGTTTCCTGGCCTCCGCGATCGATGCCACTCACGTGAACTGGGCCGGCACCGTCAATTCCCTGGACCGGATCAGCGGGCCCCTCCTATCGCGATGCGATGTGTTTGAGATGCCGATTCCGGACCAGCAGCATGTGCGTCCGATCGCGCGCTCTATCGTGGCCGAGCACGCCCTGAGCCTGGGACTGGACCCCTGCTTCTACGGCCTATCAGAGAGCGACCTCGGCTACTTGGAACAGACCTGCCCGCGCCACCGCAGCGTCCGGGTCCTGGCCGAGCTTGTACGACGGCTGTTCGATGCCGGCGAGCCGGAGCACTTCAACGTTTGAGCTTCGACAGATCAGCGGGGGGCTGCAGCGGCCGACCTGTCGGACCGCGTTCAATCCCGACCCGGCCCTCTTGGTGCAATGCGTGCCCAGGAGCATGCACGAGGCCGGGGCCAGGGGGTGGAGGCCCGACTGAATCAACGACACGTCAGGCCAGGCTGCCCCCGTGCAGCGGCTTGGTTCGGGGCGTTCCGAAGGGCTGTCGGGCGCAGCGTTTTGATCCCGCTAATGCTGACCTCGCCGAGCCATTGCTTGAAAAGAGCGGGCACATCTTCCTCCGTAGCCAGGACCAGCGCCGCAAAGCTCCGGGCCCGCTGGCCCCGACCTGTACCCGTCGGCGGCCGGGAGTAGGCGATAAGCTGTACCGGCTGTTCAACTTGAACATCCCGTATGTAAGGACTCTCTAATACCGAGTGCTTCATCTGAACGGCCTCGAACAAGTCGTTGATCCCGGCGTCCCGCTGCACGGCTTGCCGGTTTGGCCAGAGGTCCGGATGGGCCCGCATGAGCTCTATCGGAGCAAGCGGGAGCACTCGGCGCTCAAGCGCCCGCTCGAGCGGTGTCCCGCCCGCTTTGAACGTCCTCCAGTCGGTAGAGCGATCGAACGTCACATCTGGGATCGCGGCTCCGGCGAAGATCAGCTGCTTTGTCTCGAAATGCGGACGGATCCGGTCGAGCGCCTGCGTGGCCTCGGCATCCCGCACTTGGCGCAGCACCAATTGCGCGGTGGGGTCGGGATGATAGGCGACCTCGATCCCGTGCGCATTGCCGTCCCGCATGCGCAGCCCTTCGCGCCGGGTCGGATAGTCGGCGTAAGATTTGCCCGGCAAGTTCGACAGTGGCGCAAACGGTCGGTCGAGCGCCACAGCCAGTGCTCGCGCCTTGCGCTCGATGTCTCTTATCGTCGGCTGCTGGCGGCCGATCACGATCGCCGTCTTGCAGCGCTCCGCGATGTTGCGTCCACGCAAAGCGCCGAACCAAGCCACCACGTGGCCAGGAAGATCGCCGAAAACTTGCAGGGCTTGCTTCGGCATCGCGATGTAACAGCCGGGATACCGCGCGAAAACCTGGCGCCAGCGGTCGCGGACATCTTCAGCGCGATCCGCATTCCGCGGATGGCCGGTGACGGGGCAGACGCCGGTCAACGAGACCGTGGAGAATTTGTGAGCGCCTATATAGGTAGCTGTGCCCAACCTCTCAATCGGGTGGTGGTAGTGCTGCAACCGGGGTCCGAACCACGCCTGTGCCAGTTCGCCATTCCCGGTACCATCGAGGTGAAGTACCGGGATGTCCCGGGGCATGGTCAACGGCGTGATCCCTTCCGCGACGAGGCAATCCTGCTGGTCGAGTTTCAGTTGGTGCACCGCGCGCAGGGCCGGCCCATGGTTCTGTTCAAGCTCGGTTGCGATGGCCACGAGAATTCCTGCCATCGACGTGAGGTGGCAGGGTGCTCTCTCACGGATCATTTGAGCGAGGGCTTTGTCTAGTTGGCCTTCTTCCTGCGACGAAGGGGCCGTCAGCAATTGCCCAATCCTCTGCGCAAGAGATCGATCGCGGCACTGATGCAGGATGCCGGCCGCACGGCGCAGGATCTCCGCCGCCGTCATGCTGTCACAACCCAGCCGTCTGGCACGCGAGGTATCGGCAAGGAGGGCTTCGGCAGTACTCCGGATTCGCGCCAGCCCGTGTTCCGGATCATCGGCCACCGCGAAACGGATCGCATCACACAGCGGTCGTACCAGCTCCGATAGCTCGGCCACGCGATCTGCGATGGCATGCGGTCGTTGGCCGGATCGGAGAAGTGGTGAGAGCAAGTCCTGCTCCCATGCCTTCAGCGGCACCACGTGTGAGGTATGGAAGAAGTCGCGAGGGCGCTCGTCGAAAACGACGCGGTCCGGCTGCAGCCCGCCGGGGAGGGCGACGGTGGCATGATCGTGGACGGCGAACACGATCACTCCGTCCTTCTCTTCGCGCATCGCGGCGAGGTCGCGCTCCTGTTGAAGATAGGCGCACTCGTCCGCATAAGGGCAGCGACCGCACAAATCCTTTCGGATGTCCGCCCCGGCCTTGGCGGCCGCTTCTGCTTGCGGCGCGATCCGGCACATCGCGCCTTTTCCGTCTGGCCGCTCGGCCGCCCTGCCCCGCAGCTGGATCGCGCCTGGAGTACGTCGATCCCGCGGTCGGTTGGCAATGTAGTCCGCGAACGCCTCGGCGCTCTTTGCCTGGTCGATCGAATACATGATCGAGACGTAACTGGTGCCGTCGTGCAGAAGGCCTGGTTGGCCGTCCCGGCCGACGAGCGCGGCGGTCTTGCCGACACCTTGGGCGCCGGAGATCAGCCAGACGGGCGCGGCAGGATCGCCGGTGAGGCATTCGGCCGAGCTGTCCCGGCGCGCACCAGCGACGGCCTCTTCTGCCGCAGATGATTGCTCAGGCGTCCCCTCGAGCCTGTCGCCCTCCTTATCGCCAAGCGCCGGTATCGGGTCGCTGTCGCCACCGACCGCCGCTGAACGACGCGCTCGGGCGTAGCGGTCACTGAGATCGGCCCAGTCCGCGATGCGTTCCCGAATGGCGGCAAGGGCGGGTGCCCGCTCCGCTCCGTGCGGCGGTATAGGATGTACAGGTGAGAGGACGGCCAGCTCATGGCGCGCGAAACGGTAGACCCGCCGGTATCCGTGCGCATGCGACACGAGACATGGCGTATCCCCGGGGTGCCCCGGGCGCGGGGTCAGGAGCAGGGTGGCCTTGTCGGCCCCATAGCCAAGCCCTTCGACCGGGTCAGGCAGCGCCATGCGATCATATTGAGCAGGCGCATCGAGAATGTCGCCGACCCGGGCTGTGCTGCCGTCCGGCATGTCGAGCAGGACATCGTCGGCCAGGATCCGGGTCTGCAGCAGTCGCGTCACGTGCTGACGTGACGCCTTGGCACTGATGCCGAGACGCCGGGCCTGGTCGGCGACCCGCATCTCGGCATAGGAGGCGCGCCGGGCCTCGGCTGTGGGCCGGATCTCCTGCCGCGCGCTGGCTTGGGCAGCCCTTGCTCTCTCTCTGGTCTCCTCGGGCAGCAGCGGTGCCGAAAGTGCGCAACCTTCTTGGGTGAGCGTCGGACGGGGGATGCGTGTGACGGGAGGCTGCAGGACCGGAGGTGCCTCGAAGATCAGCCGTTCCGGCGAGCCGACGGTCACGTCGATGATCGAGCGCTCGAGAGCGGCGCCGCTCGTGCTCAAACTCATCCAGCCAAGGCCCTCGGCCCAGGCTCGCTGATGCAGGATGTCGAGTATGTCGCGCGAACGAGACACATTCTGCACCAGGATGTAGCCGTGCAATCCGCCTTCGACCGGAGCAAGACCTGGAGCGCGTAGCCCGTCCGATGACGACGGCCTGATCACCCGGGCCGCCTCGCGGACCTCGGGCCAGAGATGGCAGAGGGCCTCAACCGGCCCGCCAAGTTCGCGCATGCGGGTCGCGACAGCATCTGGCATCGACTTGGCGTCATAGTCCCAAAGCAGCCAGCCAGGCCCCGCCGGGAGGTGAAAATGCTCGAGCGAACGGCTGACCTCGCCTTCGCGCAAGCAACTGCGGGTACCAATCCGGGCACAGGACCTGTCCCGCAAGATCCCGGTCGAGATCGCCTGATGCGGCCCGAGCCCATCGAGCAGGCGGGCCAGTTCCGCAGCAGTCTCGACCGGGATCGTCTCGGCCGTGCCTCGGCTCAGCGCGGCCAGCGCTGTCTTGTGTAGCTGACCATTCTCGAGCCGAACCTCCTTGGCCAAGGGGCCGCCATCTGAGCGAAACAACGTCAGCGACGGCAGCACTGCTCGGTCAGCCTCTCGAAGCGTGTTGGTGGCAGGTGTCGCGTTCCGAAATGCGCCCGGTACGATAGCACTCATGACGTGATCCTCGTCAGGACCCTGGTCGGCTGTGAGCCGCTGATCAGGGAGGTTGGAATTGCGCCACCGAGGTGTGTGGTGACGTTTAAGCCGAGGTTTCGGATCAATCGGACAGGCGACATTCATCCCGCCGCGCGAGGCCGCGCGGGTCCGTCAGGGGGGACGCGAATGGAGGAGAGGGGTAGTGGGAGCGGAACGGGTGTCCGCCCCCGGGTCACTTCAGGTCGTGGTTGTTGTTCCGGCCGCTTATGCCACCCGACGCTGCTGGTCGGCTTGGGCTGCCTTCGTAAGCGAGATATCGCTCTGCATCGGCGTGCCGCCGCGACGATGAACAGGGGTGATCGAAGACAGGCGCCATTCATCCACCGTGCGCCGCAGAACGAGTTGCAGCACTGCGCAGCCGGATGCTCCGACCTCTTTCGGCACTTCCGGGACGTAGGTCACGACGGTGCCGGCTAGGTTCGATAGCTGCACGCCTCGACCGAGAAGCTGCATTTCAGCCACACGCGTCACCGCGATGAGGTTGTCGCCGGTCAGCGGGAGCGGCAAGGCCCCTGTCGCGCGGCTGGCTTGCGCAATAGCCGCGTCGAGTTGGCGCCGGGCGGTGTCTTGGCAGTACGTCTCGGCTTTGCTCGAGATGATCACTCCATTCATGTTTGCCTCATTGTGTTCGATATTGTCGTTGTTGCCCGGTTGGCGGTGTCGCGAGCCGGGCCTGAAGGTTTGTTCGGGGAAGTGACCAGCTTGTGGCCTTGTCTTGGCGCGAGGCGCAGACATGTCCTCCCCGTTCCTTCACGCAGTAAGCGCGAAGGTCAGTGTCAGCGTCGAATGTCGGGAGGAGGAAGGAGAACCCTGGAGTAGGGATTAGTTGTCTCGGTTCTTTGACGCCTTGGCTTCGAATTCTTCGATCAGGGACAGCTCTTGAGCGAGTGAAAGCGTGTTGAGGCGCTTGAGCATGTCCTTCCAAGTATCCGGCACTTGGGAAGAACTGAACTCGTCCATGTCTTGCGCTTCAAGGTCTTGTGGGATCCAGAATTCGAGTTGGGCCGCCAGTCGCACGGGACTGTCCGGATCGACCTCACCATGGATGACCATGACATAGAGGTACTCCATTTCCTTCTCGGAGAATTTCGGTCGTGACCGCTTTCCGTCCGCCAGAAGGCGCATGTAGCGTTCGGCCATGTTTCCGATCAGTCCGCTGGCGGTGACGTTGGACTCCCGCGAGGACGTGTTGTATCGAGCGAGGAATTTTTCGAGGGCCGGGGCGATAGTGATGCTGGTCTTCTTCAGGGGCGCCATGTCGTAATCCTGTAGTGTTGCGATGGTCAGTAGATCGGTAATACCTTGGTAGCACATCCGCCCCGGAGCCGGATAATCACAAGTATGTGATCTTAGGGAAACACCTGTGGATTGTTGAGGGGCGAGAGGCTTCACCCTTCACTTCCCCCTACCGGGAGGCCTTCCCAGACCCCGCTTTAGATCCGGTAAGTTTCCACGAGGGCGAAGTACGGCTGGGACGCAGAACCTTGGCTTCGAGAAATGGGAAACCAGAGAAGGGAAACAAAACAGATGAGCTGCCGCTCTCTGCAAATTTGTTTCGCCTTGCCGGATCCGTGTTTCCTAACTCAGGAGTAACGGGGAGAGAGCAGCTCGACCTCCGCAGCCGATTTCAGGGCCGCGAAGAAGTTGGCAGGACTGCGAGTACAGGAAGTCGTTCTATAACTGTCTCATGCGCACCCGCTGAATGACCCCGGAAGCGGATGCTCGGCCGCCTATCTTTTGCCTGTGGCATATGTTCAAGCAAAGCGCCGGCCCGCCCAACGTCGATATTGGCGAAGGCTTGCGCCATGGCCTGATGGTTTACCTCTCGCTTCTCCGATACAGGCTCTAGGCGACAGTAAACCTGAGCGCGTCTGCATCAAAATGCTGAAGCCGCCCTTCTCAGACCAAATGAATCGTGGACTACATATATGGCCGCCGCGCCGCTGGCCGTTCTCACGCGCCATTCGGGCCTCATCGAGCACCGTGCTGAGCAGCTTGCTCATGTGCTTTTCGTCATGCCCGGTCGTCGTGCTGCCGGCCATCTGGGCCAGCAGCGCGGCCGCGTTGTCCGGCCTTTCCAGAAGCGCGCGGCCGATCTGTTTCAGTTCCGCGGCATGCGCCCTTGGATCGGGAGCCTGCGCGAGGGCGACGAGCATGGTCGTGACCGAACTGGGCAGCATCGGGATCTTGTCATAGCTGATGATAAGATGGTCCGGCCTTGCATGGGCCAAAATCATACTGCAAGCAGGCCGTGGCTGGCGACCTGCAGCCTCGAGTCTCCAGTTAGCTGACCACCCCGGATGTATCGGCGAAGTTGCGGTTTTGAACAGGCTGTTCATGGCGCATCGTCGCCTTCAGCATCGATTCCAAGATTCCGCTGAGGCGGGTATGTGAGAGAGTCGTCTCCAAGATCGCGTCCATAATGGCGTCCACGACCCGCTCGATATCGCACCGAAGCAGATCTGGGTTCTCATCGGCAACCACCGACCCACTTAGTCACGCTCTCAGTTGACAGCCAAAGAAGATAGTGAAACGTTTCAATAGGTCTCTCAAGCAGAGCGATCGGCAAGAAAACAAATTGGTCTGACAGGTTTATGGCTGCGGTAAAGCACACGATGACCAAGCGACGTCCAACGGTGCGCGACGTGGCCGCCCAAGCTGGCGTCTCTGTGGGAACGGTTTCGCATGTGCTCAATGACAGCAAGACCGTTTCCGAGGCGGCTCGAGATGCCGTAATGCGCGCTGTCGCGGACCTTGATTACCGGCCGAACAGCCTCGCCCGCTCGCTGATCGCGCACAGACCCCGAGAAGGCGGCGGCCACGAGACCGCTCGGGCCCGGCTGATCTGCGTCGGCTACATCTCGATCGATCACATGGTGCAGATCGACGATGTGCCACTCACCGGCGCCCGCGTCACCTCGCAGTCGATCGAGAAAATGCTCGGTGGCCCGGCCGCGAACGTCGCGGCTTTCGCGGCCGGGCTCAGGCCCCCGTCCGATATCCGGGTGGAGATGGTGTCCCGCATGGGCCAGGACGCCGACAGCCACTGGGCGCTCGAAGAGCTGGCGCAGCGTGGCATCGACGCCAGCGGCATCCTGCAGCAGCCGGGCGACAGGCTGTCGCGCTGCATCGTGCTCGTCGGGGCCGACGGCCAGCGCACCATCATCAACGAACCCTTCCAGGTTCCGGTCGATCTCCTCGTACGGCATCTGGCAGGCCCGGCCTCGCCCACCCAGCCCGTCTGCATCCATTTCGACGGCTTTCATCGCGAGGTGGCCGAGCGGGCCCGGCACGAGCTACAGCAAGCAGGATACCTGATGTCGCTACACTCCGCCGGGCTGGAGCGTGCGCCGCAATCGGCGCTGGAGCCGCGCCGGCTGCTCGAGATCTTCGATGTGCTGTTCCTCGACCGTGCTACCTTCGCGCGCATCGCTGAGCACGCCCCGGACCTCGACGAGGACCCGGGTAAGATCTTTGCGCTCTCGCCCGAGCCGCGCTGCCGGGCGGTGCTGTTGACGCACGGCAGCGAAGGTGCGGTACTGCTGCGCCCCGATCATCCGCCTATGGCCTGCCCCTCGCCAAAGGTTGAGATGCGCGACGCCACCGGTGCGGGCGACGCCTTCGCCGGCCTGTTCCTCGCGAGTTGGCTCGCTACGGGCGAGGCCGAGACCGCCCTGCAGCACGCAGTGCATGGCGCGGCGCTCTCGGTCACCGCTATCGGGGCACAAGGGCGGCTGCCGAAGCTCGCGGAGATCGACGGCCCCGCCCAGACCGCGGCGGAGGCCTGACATGCCGCCCGTCTCCCGACCGCCGCTCCTGCTCTGCGTCGGCGACATCGATATGGACATCATCATCCGGGTGCCGGAGCCGCCCGGCCGCGATCAGAAGGTGGATGGTGAGCGCGTTGCCCAGACCCCGGGCGGCATGGCCGCGAACGTGGCAGTCGGCGCGCGGCGGCTCGGCACCCCGGTGCGGATGCTGGGCGCCGTCGGCGACGACGCGATGGGGCGCGAGGCGCTGGCTGCGCTGACGACCGAGGGGCTGGATCTCGATCATGTCGTGACCCGCGCGAACACGCCGACCTTCTTTTGCGTGATCATGGTGGACCGCGCTGGCGAGAAGTCCTTGGTAAAGGCGATCAGCGAAGCCTATTTGCCGCGGGTTACCGATCTCACCCCGGCGGCCTTCGAGGGCGCTACACATGTGCACCTCACCTTCACCCGGCCGGAACTCGTCGCTGCCACTGTGGCCCGTGCCCGCGCGGTCGGCGCGACAGTCTCGCTCGACTTGGAAGCGGCCGACCTGCCGCCGCCGGGCGCCGGGATCGGCGCGCTGCTGAAGGACATCGACCTGCTCTTCGTCAGCGAGCACAGCCGGGCCGAGGCAGAGCGGCGCTTCGGTTCCCTCGCTACGCGCGACGATCAGGCCATCGCGACCACGCTAAGCGCCCGTGGCGCACGGCTGGAGCGGGGTGGGACCTGCCACGAGGTTCCGGGGCACGAGGTCGAGGTGGTTGACACTTCCGGCGCCGGCGACGCCTTCGCCGCCGCCTTTCTACATACCTGGTTGCAGGGCCGGGATGACCTAATCGCTCTGCGCTTCGCCAACGCGGCTGCCGCGCTGTCGACGCGGGCCTACGGCGCGCAGGCCGGGTTGGCCCGCCTTGAAGAGGTCGAGGCGCTGATGCATCACATATCCGATCGGAGAACGCATGCCTGAACGCCGGTTCGAACTGCTGGATACCTTGCGCCGCGAGGGCCTGCCCGAGCCCGACGCCGAGACCATGCAGGGTTTGCACGACATCGTCGACGAAGGGGTGCTGGGCGCCTCGAACCACGTGGCACTCGCCCTGCCGCTGGTGGCCCGCATCGCTTGGCTCGACCGTCCCACCGCACTGCACGAGGCACTGGTTCTGTCGCGTTTCATTGCCGGCACCCGTGGCCTCGCCGCGCCGATCGTCGCTAACGCGCTGGCCTGGCAAAGCCGCGGCGCGGAGGACCTGCCTCCCGAGGAGGCCGCCCGCTTGCTGGCCGAGCGCGCCACGGAGTGGGACCGCGCCGCTGCCACGCGCCGCCACGCGCTGGTCGAACGGTCGGTCGAGACCTTGCAGAGTTGCCGCACGCCGCTGATCTACGACTACTCCAGCACCGTGGCCGACATCGTCCGCGCCTTGGCTCAAGCCTCGGGACTCGAACGGATCGTCATCCCCGAGAGCCGCGCCATTGATGGCGGCCGGCGCTACATGACGGCGCTGCGCGATCTCGACGTGCCCCTGCTGTTCCTTCCTGACGCCGCGCTCGAACACGCGGCCGGGTTGTCGGACGCCCTGCTTCTAGGCGCCGAGAGCGTTACACTGGATGGGGGCGTCAGCAACACGATCGGCTCGGTCCCCGCCGCCCGCGCCGCACGGGCCCACGGCCTGCCGGTTTACGGCGCGGCCGACCTGTTCAAGGTCGGCGAGCGCCGGGTCGGGGAGCTGCCGCCCCCTGCCCCGCGGGACTACGACTTCCTGCTGCGCGAGGGCGAGACCGCCTCGACCGCGGCGCCCGAGCTGGAGGTCGTACCGCCGGACCTCGTCACCGCCATTTTGACAGAGATCGGCCCGGTCGCACCGACCGATCTGGCGGTGGCCCTGCGCCACCGCGCCACCTGACCCCGAACCGCGAGGGACACCCCATGACCCCATCGGAAAGCCACGCGCTGATGCGCCGTGAACTGGAGGAGCAGCCCCGGATCCTCGCCGAGGCGGCGGAGCGGCTAAGCGCCCACGCGATGGGGTTCGGCCTCGCGCGGGGGATGCCGCTTTTCGCAGGCGGCTGCGGCGACAGCCTCTTCGCCGCGCAGGCCCTGACCCGGCATTTCCGGCTGAACGAACGGACGCTGCGGCCTCTGAGTGCTGCCGAGGCGCTATGGGAGACCGCCTTCGGGGCCGACGATGCCTTCGTCGCGGTCTCGATCTCCGGCTCGACCCTGCGCAGCGTCGAGGCGGTCCGCCGCGCCCGGGCCGCCGGCGCACATACCATCGCTGTCACGCTGAACCCCGACAGCGCGCTCGCCGCTGCGGCCAACGCGGCTCTGCGCTTGCCCTATTCCCCGATCAGCCGCGCCATCCCGCACGGACTCGACTACCAGATGACGCTGCTCGCGCTTGGCGCACTGGCGGGCGAGATCGACGGCCCGGCGCTCGGCCGGATGCTCAAGGACGCCACGCCGGCGTTGCTGGACGAGGCCCGCGGCATCGCCGCAGCGATGCCGTCCAATGGACGGTTCTTCTTCCTCGGCTCGGGCGCGGCGCTCGGCTCGGCTCATTACGGCGCGGCGAAGATGCATGAGGCGGGCGGCCTGCCCGCATGGTCTTTCGAAAGTGAAAACTTCGCGCATGGTGCGCAGTTCATGCTGCGCACCGGAGACCATGTCGTGCTGTGCGGCAGCGGCGGACCGGGCGACGCGCGCACAGCCATGCTGCGCGGCGGGCTGGAGCGGCTGGGTTGCTCGGTCAGTGCGGCTGCGCTGGAGGACGGAACCGACGGCTTGGCAGCCGCGATGCGCGCGGGCCTCGCCGCGCAGGCGCTGTGCCTGGCTGTGGCCGAGGCACGGGGCCTTGACGTGACCGAGCCGGCGGGTGGCTCGGGCGCGGCGGAGGTCCAGAGCGACTGGTTCGGCTGGAGCTCTGACTGAGCCTCAGGAGGCTCGGCGCAGGCGAGCGCGCAGCCGGTCACCCACCGCGTTGTCGGCCACGACGCTGCCCACCAGCAAGAGACCGATCGCCGCCAGTTGCCAAGCCTGCGAGATGTTAGCCAGCTGCAGCGCCACCTGCATGGTGGTGACGATCAGCACCGCTAGCACCGTCCCCGAGATCCGGCCGATGCCGCCGAAGATATGCGCGCCGCCTAGCACGGCGATAGTCACCGACAGAAGCTCCATCCCTTCGCCCGCATCCGGCCGCGCCGCCTGGAACCAAGACAGCGTCATGATCGCCGCTAGACCGGCAATGACGCCGCTCAGGCAGTAGAGCGCGAAACGCAGCCGCCAGACCTTGACCCCCGACAGAAAGGCCGCCCGCTCGTCATTGCCGGCGGCGTAGATGTGCGAGCCGATCCGGGTCCGCGACAGCAGAACGTGCAGTACGATCGCCAGCGGCACGAAGACGGTCCACATGTGGATCGGCACGCCTAGAAACCGGCCCTGCGCCAGCACGCCGAACCAGTCGGGAAACCCACCGAGCGCAGAGCCGCCGGTCAGTGCCAGCGCCAGGCCCGAATAGGTGAAGAAGGTGGCCAGCGTCGCCATCAGCGACGGGATCCGCAGCACGCAGACCAGCACCGCGTTCACCGCGCCCAAGAGCCCGCCGATCCCCAGCCCCAGCGCGCAGGCCAGAAGCAGCGGCACGCCGAGCCCGAACATCGCCGCGATGGCTAGACCCACTAGCGACATGGTCGCGCCGATCGACAGGTCGATCCCGGGCCCACCCGACAGCATGACCAGCGTCTGCGCCATGCCCAGCACGCCCAGCACTGGCACGTATTGCAGCAGGTATCCCACCGTCGAGGTTTGCAGGAAGTGCGGCGACAACAGCGCCCCCGCTAGGCCCGCCGCCAGCAGCAGGCCGAACAGGAACCACAGGCGCTGGCTCAGCGGATCGTTCATGACACTCTCCGTGTTTCGAACGCGTCGAGCACAAGCACGACGATCAGCAGCCCGCCGATCACTACGGTCTCCCAAAGCGACGACACGCCGATCAGTACAAGACCGTTCTGCGTGATCTTGATGAACAGAACCCCCATCAACGCGCCGAGCAGGCTGCCGGTGCCGCCGCGTATGTTGGCTCCGCCGAGGATCGTCGCGGCGATCGCCTCGAGCGCGATGTTGGTGCCGATATTGACCTCCACGTTACGCAGCCGCGCCACATAGAGCACCGCCGCGAGACCGGCGAAGAGGCCGAGCAGCGCGTAGGCCTGGATCTTGGTGCGGTCGACCCGGATGCCTACCAGCCGCGCCGCGCCTTCATCGCAGCCGATCGCCACGACGTGTTGGCCCCATGGCGTGCGGCGCAGCAGATACCACGACAGCGCGTAGATCACTCCGATCACATAAAGCCCCGCCGGCAGGCCCAGGAACTCGCCCAGCACGAGAAAGGACAGACTAGCCGGCAGGCCGCTGATCCAGACCCCGCCGATCACGAGGAACAGCACAGCGATGAAAATATACATGGTGCCCAGCGTCGCCACGATCGGCGGCACGCGGGTGCGGGCGATGATCGTGCCATTCAGTGCCCCGAGAGCGGCGCCGGCGGCGAGGCCTATCGGCACCACCACCCAATCGGGCATGCCCAGCTGGTAGGCCCGCCCAATCAGCACAGCCGAGACCGCGAGGACGCCGCCGACGCTGACATCGATGCCGCCGAGGATGATGACGATGGTCATCCCAGCGCAGACCACCGAGAGATCCACTGAGTTGCGTAGCACGGTCGTCAGGTTGCGCTCGCTCAGGAAAAACTCGGACTGGCTCGCGAAGACCGCGCAGAGCACGGCCAACGCGATCAGCAGCAGCGCCTCCCGACCGATGTGAAACGGTCGGGAAGACGCACCACGCGGCCACAGGGCCTTCTGGACCTTAGAAGTCAAAATCGTCCACATTCTCTTCGGTGAAGACTGCCGGCTGGCCGAGCAGGATCACCTGGTCCTCCGGCAGGTACTCGATGGTGCGCTCCAGACCTTCGACTTCGAAGGAGCCCGTGATCTCACCGCCATTGGCGAGATGGTCGCCGACCCAGACCGTCAGGTAGCCGAGATCGGCTGGGTTCCACAGCACCGAGTAGGGCATGGCGCCCGACTTGATGTAGTCGCGCGCGGTGTTGGGCGAGCAGTAGCCCGCCGACAGAACCTCGCCGGTGGCGCCCGCCGCCTCGACCGCCTGGGCAATGCCTGGGCAGGTGGTCGAGGCCATGCCGAGCAGCGCTTTGAGGTCGGGATTGCGGGTCATCGCGTCGGTCGCGAACTGATAGGCGCGTTGCGCCGTGCCGTCGGTGTGGTCGACTGAGACGATCTCGATCTCGGGATAGGTGCTCTCGGCGCGCTCCTGGATCGCGGCGATCCAGTTCTGCATCGATTGGATCGAGGGCGAGTCCGATACGATGGCGATCTTGCCACTTTCACCGATCCGCGCCACCGCCTCGTCGAGCAGCGTGTAGCCGAGATCGCGGTCAAGCGCCTGCGCCACGAAGAACTGCCGATCGCTGCCCGGCGCATCGGCGTCCGAGGTCAGAACGACGATGCCCTGCTCGATGGCGCGCGAAATCGCGGGCTTCAGCGTCTCCTCATCCAGAGGCGAGATCGCGATAACATCGAAGTCCTGATTGACGAAGCTTTCGAAAATCCGCAACTGGTCGGCGGCGTTGGTGCTGGTCGGGCCTTCTTGGACGTATTCGACGCCCAGCTCCTCGGCCGCGCGCTGGCCGCCCTCTTCCATCGCGACGTAATAGGGAATGCCCGCGATCTGCGGAATGAAGGCGATGCGGGTCGTGTCGTCCTGCGCCAAGGCAGGCAGGCTGGCAAAGCCTAGCGCGACCGCGCCGAGCAATGTGTTGCGATGAGACATCCGGTAAACTCCCTGATTGGTATCGGTTTTCATGCCTGCTCAAGCTGCTGCTTCTGCGCGAGCGCCGCGCCGGTGATGTAACCGACCACCTCTTCGGGGGTGGTGTTCGCGGTTTCCAGAAGCCCGATCCGTCGGCCGCGCCGCAGCACGGTGATGCGGTCGGACACCTCCATGACGTCCTGCACGTTGTGCGAGATCAGTACGACCGACTTGCCCTGCCGGCGCAGCGCTTTGATGAACTCGAGCACCTTGCGCACCTCGGCCACCGCCAGCGCGGCGGTCGGCTCGTCCATGACGATCACTTCGGCGTCGATGTTGAGCGCCCGGGCAATTGCCACGCCTTGGCGCTGGCCTCCGGACAGGTATTCGACCCATGTGTGGATGTCGGGCACGACGACGTCGAGCCGCTCCAGCAGCTCCTTGCTGCGGCGGTGCATCTCGCGACGATCGAGGAACGGGATGCCGGCCACCTTGCGGACGATTTCGCGCCCAAGAAAGATGTTGTCGGCGATGGTCATCTTTCCCGCTAGGGCAAGCTCTTGAAAGATCGTCGCCACGCCTCTGTTCCAGGCGTCTTGCGGAGAGGTGAAGCGCACCGGTGCGCCGTCGATTTCCATCACCCCTTCGTCGGGCATGTGCGCGCCGGCCAGAGTCTTGATCAGGGTCGACTTGCCGGCACCGTTGTCGCCGACTAGCGCCATGACCTCGCCACGGCGCAGTTCGAAATCGACGGAGTCGAGGGCGACTACACCGCCGAACCGCTTCACGAGGCCACGCATGGACAGCTTCAGAGGGTCGGTCATGCGTCTGCTCCGCCGTATTGAAACGTTTCACCTTTAGTCTCCAACCATGATCTACGTTCTGTCAATGGTTTTCTCTGTGTCGTCGTTACCGGTGTATGAAAACCAATGCTGGATGCCGAGACAGCGCTACTGACTGGCAACCGCCTCGAAGATCCGCCAGGCAATGATCGGGTTAACACGCTGAATCAGCGCAGCGTAGACGACCGCCACTTGCGCAGCCGTCAAGAACGGCATGCCGCCAGTGCCCATTCTCGCGTTGCCTCTAGCCGTACCGCCAGAACCTTGGCCCGTACGAAAGTTGAAATGGCACTTTGCACTGGCTCGACATGAAAGAACGAAGAAAAACAAGACACTGATATGATTTATCATTTACTATCTAAATGAAGGTGATAACCGACCGGTTTGTCGTGTCGCCTGACACTGCATCGTAGTCGGACTAGTTCGTGATGCAGTAGGGGATCAGGGAAAGACTCCGCATGCCCGGGAGCTAACCATCAGGACCTTCTCAGCGCCCCCCTCACGAGATTTACAACGTCATCACGATTGCTGCATGTGCCCAGATGATCCGTCGGGTTGCACCTCGACGACTTCTCTCACCGCCTCTGGCGTTGCCACGCCCTTGATCTAGCGGGGCATTGATGATGGGTTGGGTAACCCCTCCTGGCGGCACTTATGCCACGATAATCCGGATCGGATCAGGAGGATTGAGCTATCAAGGAAGTATCAATCATCGGCGTCGACCTGGCCAAGCAGGTGTTTCAGCTTCACGGAGCGGCCGCTGACGGCGACGGCGACGGCGACGGCGACGGCGACGGCGACGGCGTCTTTTGGAAGAAGCAGTCGCGCAAGCAGTTCCTAGCATTCATGGAAGCGCATTCCGGATGCTGCGTCGCGATGGAAACGTGCGCGACGGCTAACCACTGGGCTCGCACGCTAACGGGTTTCGGCCGCGAGGTGCGGCTGATCGCACCGAAGTTCGTCAGGCCGTATGTGAAGACCCAGAAGAACGACATGGCCGACGCCGAGGCGATTGTGGAAGCAGCAACCCGTCCGACCATGCGCTTCGTCGAGATCAAACGGCGCACCGACGTCGTTGGCATCTTCCCCAATGAGGCCGCCATGACGGCCTCTACAATCTTGCCAATCGCCGTCTGGCGACGGTGTCGGACCGTCAGAACGCCGGTCGCTCCCTGGCGTTGAGGGTGGTGGCACGCGGAAGACAACGTTGACGTGGTCGCCGTCGATCTCGACGCGTCGGACCATCGCCCGGATGATCTCGCGCGTGCCGCTCCAGTCCAACTCATCTAAGCCTCCATGGACCCTCTCGACAAACTCGTCCAGACGGCCGATGAGCAGTGTCAGGTTTTGCTCCGTCTCGGCGTCCGCGAGCGGCCTCTGCCGGTCCGCCGCAAGGTGGGCCAAGCGCCGCCTCATCCCATCGATGCGGGGCTCGAACTCGTCGCGCTCGATCAGTCCCTCGGCATAGCCGTCGATGAGCCGCCCGATGCCGCGGCGCAGAGCGGCGATCCGGCGCTCGAGGTCGGCGTCCTTCGCCTCGCCGGAGTTCTCGCGCGCCTGATCGAGCCGGCGCTGGTATTCCGCGGCCACGCGCCCGGTATCCTCCAAGAGGGTCCGGATCTCATCCTACACGGCCTGCTCCAAACGATCGCTGCGCACCGACCTGTTGTCGCAGACCGCCTGCCCAACGAAGCGGTGCGCATCGGTGCCCGTGCAGCGGTAGTAGCCGTAGTCGGCCGGCTGCCGGCCACCCACGCGCCCGCGCGCCATCTTGCCGTAGAACACGTAGCCGCACCGCTGGCAGACCACGAGTCCCTGCAACAGCCAGCCGGGGCGGCGCCGGAGTTCCCGACGACGACGGCGGTTCTCGTCGAGCTGCGCCTGGGCCGCCTCGAAGATCGCTGGATCAACCAGGGCCGGCACCGGAATCTCGATCCACTCCTCGTGCGGCACGGGGACTCGGGAGTTCGACTTCCGGGCCGGCTGCGGGTGGCCGCGTAACGGTCGCAGGCGCGGTGGCGCCTGGATCCGGCGCGAGCGCCCGAAGACTGCACGTCCCACATAGGCGGTGTTGCGCAGCATCAGCGCGATCGTGGTGCTGTCCCACCGGGCCTTGCCGGTGCTCGTCGGTACTTCCGCCTCCGAGAGGCGGCGCGACACCTCCCGCAGGCTCAGGCGCTCCAGCCCGATCCAAGCGAACATCAGGCGGACCCAGCGGGCCTCCTCGGCCGAGACCTCGACGCGCGCCACCCCACCGCCGGCGTCCTTGGCGATGTAGCGGTAGCCGAAGGGCACCTTGCCCAGGGCGCTGATCAGGCCCGAGCGCGCGGCATGCCGACGTCCGCGCCGGCTGCGCTCCAGGAACTTGGCCCGCTCGTACTCGGCGATCATGCCCTGAACCTGGAGCAGAAGGTCGTCCTCGGCGCTGTCTGCTCCTTCGTGGTTGAGCAAACTCTACATCAGACTGAGATATCTCAAGGGAGATCGACCTCAGGTAATTGATATGTCTATATAAATTAGGCCCAAGGTAGCGGCGAGAGGCTAACCTTGGACTTGGCAGTGAGGGGATTATTTCTGCGGAAATAATCTGGTATCTATGTCATGTAGAGCAGTAGCTCTCGACGAGTTCCTTCAGTCTGGCCTCGAATTCATCTTGTAGTTCAGGCGCCACCGGCACTGCCTTGAGAGTCACCGACACGTTCTTCTTGCCGCGCTTGGCGACGAAGGACGCGCCATTGGACAGCGTCAGAGGTGCTGGGCGAGTGGTAGGCACCTTCGTCCGCATGGCCGACGAACTGGAAGCCTCCGAAGTGTCAGGCTCCTCCTGCCCCATGGCCTCCATGATCTCGGCCTTGAGGGCTTCCCGATCACTACCGTCTCCTAGGCGCTTGGCGAAGCGCTTGAGGACAGGTGTGGTAGCTCCCTCTGGGAAGATGTCACGGACTTCACCCTCGTGCTTCCAGAATTTCAGGGACAGCGACACCTCCCACTGCCCTACCCCGATTGTCTCGGCGATCTGGGTCTGGGTCAGCTTGTTGTCCTCGGCCTTGAGGTGCTGCGCGATGCGCCCGATCGACAGGTAGCGCTCTAGCGGCCGAAGATCTTTGCGGATCGTGTTCTCGGCGAAGCGTTCCTCGAGGTCCGCCAGCACGTGGTCGCCCTGCTCCGCAGCGTCGAACACGCTCTCGGTCTTCTGGCCGATGACAGCAAGGACCGGGATACCCAGCTCGATGCAGGCGGCCAACCGGCGCCGGCCAGACTGCAGGAAGAAGCGAGCCTCGGACTCGATGTTGAGGGGGTCGCTGTCTTTAGGCTTCCATCCCGGATCACAGGGCCTGACGCGAATTGGCTGTGTCTGCCCCCGCCTCGCGATGTTTGCCTTCAATGCCTCGAACTCGGCGCCCTGCTTCCAGTCGCCAAGGCGATCGGATTGGATCTCGTCCTGGATCTGGGTTGGGTCGATCTTGATGCTGACCTCGCCTGCCATGACCTGACTTGCGATGGTCGACATCCGCTTTCGGAAGGTGTTGGTCGCCTCCACTTCGGCAGCGTTGTAATGGCCACCACCACCACCCACTAGCTGTCCTCCCGTGGGCCGGTCGCCTACAGCAACCTCGACTTGCTGTCGCTGTGCAGCGACCTGGTCGCGCCTCTTCATCGGCATCGTCAGCTCCACTTCTGCTGAATGAAGGTGTCGGCGAAGCCCTTGCTGGGGAGCTTACCGTTCCACACGAGATCAACGAGGTGGTCGTTCACCGCGTTGGCGTTGTCCGTGAAAGCCTTGGCCGAGGGGCGCTTCCCCCTAGTCTCGGGCACGTATTCATAGATGGACTTGTAGTATTCCGCTGCGTTCGAGACAGCTTCACTCCGGGAATAGAAGACCTGCGAGATCATGTCCTCCCGGTCGTAGTAGAGGTCGGCCACCTGGTCGGTGTCTTGCTCGTTGACGCCTTGGATGATGGTCGGAAGCACAATGTGCTTCCCTGCTCCGATCACCTCGTCCTCTCTCGCGTTCCTCTTGAGATACTGCGCGACGGCATTCGCGTAGCTACCCAGCGTCGACAGGTCGAATCCCTTCATGGTCTGCGGGATCACGACGTTCGTGGCGGCCACGAGACCGTTCAACTGCATCAGGGTCAGCGACGGCTGCTGGTCGATGATGATCACGTCGACAGTCTCATCCATCGCCGCGTGGTAGCGTTCGAGGTTGAAGGAGCCATCCTCGTTCCGCAGGTCGGCTGCGGTCGTGCGGGGTCCATAGGCATCGTCCCATCGCTTGATAGCTTTCTGCAGCACAGAGTGCGTCGAGATATCGACATCCTCGGCAAGCATGAGCAGCGTCAAGTCGCCGTTCTGGATCTGCGCACCAGCCGGCATGAGCTTGGCGCCCGGCCACGGGGTGTTAGTCCACATAACATGCATCTCTTCCACGGGGCGCTCGAGGTTGGGAGACTTGTAGTTCTCCACGCCCATGAACGCCGCCACCGTCTGGGCCTCACCAGTCAGCATCGGGCTGTTCTGGTCAGCGAAGTAGAGAGACACGGTGGCCTGAGGGTCGCAGTCGATGATGCCGACGCGAAGGCCATACTGCATCGTCAGATACTGCGCGAAATGCGCGGCCGTCAGGGACTTGCCGGTCCCGCCTTTCTGAGCGCCGAATGTCACGACGGGCAGGGGGTCACCCGGCTCACGCCAGTAGAGATACTTGTATTTAGCTGACACCCTGGATTCCAAGATCGCCCGCATGAGCATGACGTCGGACAGCGAGTAGACCGAGCCCCGCGCACCCGGCTCTCCGCGCGGGAAGGCCGGGTTGTTCTCTGGCTCCTCAGTCAGGATACGCTGGATGTAGTTGTCGGTGACACCGAGCAGGTCGCCGACCTCGCGCCCGAGAAAGCGCCGCTCGAGACGTCCTTTCATGGTGAGATCGCGTTTCAGCGTGGAGCCAACGGTCTTCATCTCGTCGGCAAGCCTAGTGAAGAAGTCTTCGAGCATCGGTGCGGGAGCCTCCGGGCTGGGATTATTTCCGCAGAAATAATTAGGTTCTTGTGTCTGTGATTGCACGATCTCCTCGGTGGCTGTCACCTGATCGAGGTCCGAGGACGGATTATTTCCGCAGAAATAATCGGGGGTGTGCTGTTCGTGTGTCGTCATGTGGTCACCGGTTCTTGGCCGAATGTGGTGTGGTATCGCCCGAGGTCAGAAGCGAGTTTTCTCAGCTTGGTCCCTAAGCTCGTGCCAGCCTTCTCTCGGGCCTTGTTGAGATACGTCATGAATTGCGGCAGCGGAGGAGCGCGCCTGTGGTGCTTCGGCCAAGCAGCCTGAATGCTGCGCGCCAGATGGGTTAGGAGGGGCAGGGGGTCCGGCGTGGACTTGACTACGCTCTGCGCCTGCGCCGCCAGTTCCTCTGGCGCTACCGTCACTCCAAGGCTCTGCCAGATCGACTGGAGCTTCCCCTGTATCGCCGGGGTGATCGTTGAAGTGTCCGTCGAAGGCAGGCGATGCTCCTGGAGAAGTCGTTGCGTGGCTGAGACCAAGCTCGGGGCAGGCCGATGAGCCCATGAGCCGTAAGCGTTGCCGCGTCCGATAGCGTCGGACCACTCCTCGATCATTCTATTCACCACCACCTCGACCTGCGGCAAAGGTTTCGGGCCGGCTGCCTCAGTGGCCTCCGGCGTCGGCGGGGTAGGGGGCGTATGGTTGATCGTATGTTTCTTACTAACGCGTTCACTCTGCTGAACGCCAAGGCATTCACCCTGCTGAACGCGGCGGGGTTCTGACTTTGCCTTGCGCCGGGCTTCTCCAGCCTCCCGCACCGACTGACGCCACGCCTTCCAGAAGGTCACGAGGATATGGAGGCCACCGTTCCCACCAGCGCGCCCGATCTTGGAAGTCGTCTCGACCAGCCCAAGCCGCCTCAACTCATTCAGGTGGTTCGTGATGCTCGCCTTCGACTTTCCCATCAGGTCCGCGAGATAGGCGTGGGAGGGGTCGCACAGGCCTGTTGAGTTCTTGGCGTGGGCGCAAAGGATGATCAGGAGGCGATAGGCCCCATCACTCATCTTGATGCGATGGATGACGTCGGGGATCGCGGCATAACCGCGTGAGGCGTCGAGTTCGAGTTGCATTAGAGCGCACTTTTTCATGACCGCACGCCAAAGGGGCTTGCGGGGGGCTGCGAAGTGACGCTATCAAGAGAGTGAAAATGTGGGTCTCTTGATAGAGCCTGGGACACTTGGAAAGCTCAGATCGGTTGCAGCCGGCCTGGGCTTTCGTCTCGTCTGGGGGTTAGCTCGCCATACGTCCCTCTAAGTGTGTTTTCGTTGCTCGCAGTTAGACACTTAACACACACATCCCGCAAGCCCTCATGGGTGGTTCCTGATCCCCCGCATTACCCCTTGAGGCCCACGGCTCCTTACGACGTCGGCATCCATGGCCCTTCGACTGAATTCCAGCCTCGGTTTTTTCTTTCAAAAGGCACGAAACTGTTGCCGTCCGGACACGTCTTGCGAGCAGCACAACACACGCCGAGCGAGAAACTGAGTGGATTCTTAGGGAAATCTCATGATTTCCAGGACGACTCAGGGTCGAGGACGCCCGGAGTGGCTGGAATCCGATTCGAGTAGGGCAGGGGGCCTCTGAAACGGATCAGAGGAACCGGTCGATGGAGACGTAGATCTGCACGAGCAGTGGCTGGGTGGCTGCCCACGACAAGACTTCGGCGACCTTGCCACCGAAGGCGCCGGTCTCAGTCAAGTAAGTGATGTTTCGCTTGAATAGCCCTATGCCTCGTGGACGTCTTACTCTCTGAATAATGGGCACGGGGCCCGTTACAGTCCCGCGGCCATGGTCAAATTATACCGGAATCTATCCCGATTACGCTGATAGAGCCGCGTCATCTCGGCCGAGGCGTGACCGAGCTGCTTCTGGACATGGCGCTCGTCGATCTCGGCCGACGAGGCCAGCCCGGCGCGCAGCGAATGGCCGGCGAAGAGGGCGCGGCGCTCGGTCTCCGGCAGTTCGGGGCGCAGCCCGGCCGCCATTGCCGTGCGCTGCACCAGCCGCGCCACATGCCGGTCGTTCAGACGACGGTCGAGTGCGTAGCTGCCGTCGCGGCTGACGGCGGTGAACAGCGGGCCGACCTCGATCTTCGCAAAATGCAGCCAGCGCTCCAGCGCCTGCACCGGACAGGTCGCGGCGCTGGAGCCGCGCGCGATTTCGATCTCCCGCCAGCCGGTCTTGCCGCGCAGCGTCACCAGCACGCCGGCTTTGAGGATCTCCACCCAGGCGCTGCCGTCGACGGTGTCGTCCTTGGCCCGATCGAGTCCGACGAGCTCCGAGCGCCGCAGCGCCCCGGCAAAGCCCACCAACAACATCGCCCGGTCCCGAAGACCACGTAGATCGTGGCCGAGGGTGGCAAGCATGGCGCGCAGGTCGTCCGGCCCGATCGCGTCCTTCTGCGCCGGTGGGCGGGCGTGACGGCGACGAATGCCGGCCAGGACCGAGGCGATGTGCCGGTCGCGGCGGTCGAGCCGCATCCCGCGCTGCGCGTAGCCCCAGCTCAGACCGGCCAGCCGCCGCTCGATCGAAGCCACCGACAGGGCGCGGGCCTTGCCGGAGGGGGCCGCGAGATCGGTGATGTAGAGCCCGACCAGCTCGGAGGAGGGCGGCAGGGGATCGGCGCCCTTCAACCGGCACCAGCGCGCGAAATCAGTCCAGTCGCGACTGTAGGCCTTGCGGGTGTTCTCGGCGACGGCGTGGTCGGCGTAGCCACGGGCGGTGTCGACCAGCCGGTCGAGCCGGCCGGAGCCGGCGATATGGTCGGGCAGGGCGATCGGGGCGGGGATTTCGGGCGTGTCCGGCATGCAGACGGGCGTATCATTATCATGACCGATAAGACGGGTTATCGGACAGGAACTGGAGCGGACAGAGCCATGCTGTGCGGATCATGCCCAGCATGGCCAAGG
>NZ_JAMYXC010000060.1 GCF_024159025.1 Limimaricola litoreus | reverse complement strand
CGTCTCGTGCAGCGGCGCGAAGGCGGGCGGCGGCTCGTCCAGCGGGGTCAGCCGCGGCAGCGGCCTCAGCCGCCCTTCCGAGACACCCGCGTCGAACCCGGCCATCAGCCGCCCCACATCGCCCGGTGCGATCCGGCCCCAGTCCATGTGATGCAGCAGGCGCCGCCGCTGCGCCGCGCGCTCGGCCTCGATCCGGGCGTTGCCGTCGAGCCGCGCGCCATGGCGGCGCAGGAACACGGCAAGACTGGCGCCAATCTCGGCCAGGTCGCGCGGCACCCGGTCATGGCGGCGGCGCGGGCTGGCGAGATAGCCGTGATGCACCTGCGCTTGCGGCACGATGGCGGTGCACGCACCCTGCGCGGCGAGCCGCAGGTTGAGATCGGTCTCGTCGAGATAGAAGCGATAGGCCGGATCGAAACCGCCCATCGCGGTGAGCACGCCGCGGCGCACCGCCATGTTGGTGCCCTCGGTCTTGATGCCGCGTCCCAGCCTGCCGCGCAGCACCACCGGCGCGTCATCCTCGAGCGCCAGCTCGCGGCAGCTGCCGTCGGCAAAGGCCGCGCGTGCGCGCCATTGCCAGCCCAGATGCCCCGGCCCGCGCACGAAGCCACCCGCCGCGGCCACCGTCTCGTCGGCGAAGGGGGCGGTCAGCGCGGCAAGCCAGCCCGGCTCGGGCAGAGCGTCGTCGTCGAGGAATACCACCACCTCGCCCGCCGCCGCCTCGATGCCGATGTTGCGGGCAATGCCGATGTTGGCCTCCTCGCAGCGCCGGATGCGGATCCGGTCGCCCCACGGCGCCAGCGCCGCTTCGCCTTCGGCATCGGTGATGACCACCACCTCGAAGCCGGGGTGGCGGCTTTGCGCCAGCGCCGTCAGGCACAGCCTGAGCGCGCCGGGACGGTCGCGGCTGACGATGACGACGCTGACGCGGATCGGCGTCACGCCACCTGCATCTCGGCCAGCATCGCCTCGATGCGCGGCACGTCCTCGGGGTTGTTGAGCTCCCAGAACTGCCGCCCGCGCGCCTCGACCTCGACGCAGAGCACCGGCACCCGGCGTTCGAGGAATCGCAGCTGTTCCAGCCCTTCGAGCGTCTCCAAGGGCCCCTGCGGCCAGCGGCCATAGGCCGCCAGCGCCGAGGGGCGGTAGGCGTAGACGCCGACATGATGGAACACCGGCGTCTCCTCGCCCGCGCCGTAATCCTCACGGCCGGTGTAGGGGATCACCTCCTTGGAGAAGTAGAGCGCGGTGTTGTCGGCGCCGAAGACGGCGGTGGTGCCGCCGACGCGGCCCGCGCGGCGATCCTCGCGAAAGCCCGCGAGGGCGGCGGCGTCGGCGCGCAGCACCGGGGTCGCGACCTCGGCCACCGGGTGATCGCGCAGATCCTCGATCAGCCGCTCGATGAACCACGGCGGCGTCAGCGGCGCGTCGCCTTGCAGGTTCACCACGATCTCGAAACCGCCGCCTAAGCTGTCGAAGGCCTCGGCGCAGCGCTCGGTGCCGTTGCGGCAGGCCTCGGAGGTCATCACCACCTCCGCGCCGAAGCCCGCCGCATGGTCGCGGATGCGCGCGTCATCGGTGGCCACGACGACGCGGGGGGCGCCCGAGACCTCGCGCGCCGCCTCCCACGAGCGGCGCACGAGGCTGCGCGCCTCGCCCGTCGCCCCGGTCAGCTCGACCAGAGGCTTGCCGGGATAGCGGGTCGAGGCGTAGCGCGCGGGGATGACGATCAGCACCGACATCAGGGCTTCGCCAGATCCACGCCCGGCGCATGGGCGATGAAGAACGGGTTCTCGAAGCCCGGCTTGCCGTAGCCCAGGACGCTGTGATCATCAAAACGCACGACCTTGCCGCCCGCGCCCGCCAGCACCGCGTGACCCGCTGCCGTGTCCCACTCCATCGTGCGTCCGAGACGCGGATAGATGTCGGCCTCGCCCGTCGCCACGAGGCAGAACTTGAGCGAGGAGCCCGCGCTCTTCATGTCCTCGACCTCGTATTTGCCGATGTAGTCGTCGGTCGCGGCATCGCGGTGGCTCTTGGAGGCGACGACGCGCAGCGCGGCACCGGGCGCCCCGACCTTGATCGGCGCGGTGGTGCCGGGCGTGTTCGCGTCGAACGGGCCCTGCTCCTCGACCGTGGCGCCAGAGGCATCGGTGTAGAACAGCCGCTGCTTGGCCGGGGCATAGACGACGCCACGCGTGGGCTGCCCGTCCTCGACCAGCGCGATGTTGACGGTGAAGTCGCCGCGACGCTGCACGAATTCCTTGGTGCCGTCGAGCGGGTCGACGATCAGGAAGGTCGAGACGGACTGGCCGTGGCTGTCGGCCTGCTCCTCGGTGACGAGGGGCAGATCGGGAAAGGCCGCGCGCAGCCCTTCGGAGATCAGCGCGTCGGCGGCCTCGTCTGCGGCGGTGACGGGGCTGTCGTCGCTCTTGGCGCGCACGTCGAACTCGGGACCGTCATAGATCTCCATGATCTTCTCGCCCGCCTCGATGGCGAGTGTGCGCATCACCTGCGTCAGCCTGCCGAAATCCATATGACAATCGTCCCCTTGACCTTGTGCCGCCCCGAAATCGCCATGCGCTTCATGCGATGTTGATGGATCGGGGCGCTATCCTTATGGTATTCCCTCCGGGGATCGGCAAGAAATTCGTCGCCCTCGGGCGTACGCAGAGCGAGGTCAGATGTTCCAGGGCGAGCGCCCCCGCAGCACAGGACGCCGGGCCGCCGGCATGGCCGAGCTGATCTATCACTCCACCGTGCGCGAGATCCGCAAGAGCCACCGCAACGCGCTGGCCGGGCTGGCGATGAACATCGCGCAGACGGTGATCTTCGTGCTGGCCTTCTACCTGATGTTCGCGCTGATCGGCGCGCGCGGCGCGGGCCTCAGGGGCGATTTCCTGCTCTACCTGATGTCGGGCATCTTCCTGTTTCTCACCCATACCAAGGCCGTCGGCGCGGTGGTCAAGGCCGACGGGCCCGCTTCGTCCATGATGAAACACGCGCCGCTCAACACCGCGGTGACCATTTCGGCGGCGGCGCTGGGATCGCTCTACATCCAGGTGCTGTCGCTTCTCGTCGTGCTGTTCTTCTACCACGTGCTGGTGACGCCGGTGGTGATCGAGGACCCGGTGGGCGCGATGGCGATGCTGCTGGTGTCGTGGTTCTCGGGCGTCGGGGTCGGCATGATCTTCATGGCGATCAAGCCCTGGCTGCCGGAATTCACGCAGATCGGCGTCTCGGTCTATTCGCGCACCAACATGATCGCCTCCGGCAAGATGTTCGTCGCCAATACCCTGCCCGGCTACATGCTCGCCGTGTTCGACTGGAACCCGCTGTTTCACGCGATCGACCAGGCGCGGGGCTACATCTTTCTCAACTACACGCCGCATTTCACCTCGGCGCTCTACCCGCTCTGGGTCGGGCTGGCGCTGGTGGCGATCGGCATGATGGCCGAGTTCTTCACCCGCAAGCGCGCCTCGGTCAGCTGGGGCGCCGGGCGCTAGCTACCGCACCACGCGCAGCGTGACGTTGATCCGCCCGCCGCCCGGGATCAGCACCGAGGAGCCCTCCTTCACCCGGTCGATACCGTGATGCACCAGCCGCGCCGCACCGCCCATCACCGCCACGTCGCCCGAGCGCAGCCAGAGCGAGGTCGTCTTGCCGCCCTTCTCGACCGAGCCCACGCGAAACAGCGCCTCGTCGCCCAGAGAAATCGACACCACCGGAAAGCCGAAATCCCCCTCGTCGCGATCCTGGTGCATCCCCATCTTCGCCCCCTCGCGGTAGAGGTTCACGAGGCAGCTGTCTGGATCGACCTGCACGCCCGCCACCGCGCGCCAGACCGCCAGAACGCTTTCGGGAATCGGCGGCCAGGGCGCGCCCGTCTCGGGATGCGTGGCCTCGTAGCGGTAGCCGCGCCGATCGGCGACCCAGCCCAGCCGCCCGGCCGAGGTCATCCGCACGCTCATCGGCCCGCGCCGGGTCACGGGCCGCATCACCGGCGCGGCGCGGGCCACCTCGCGCAGATCGGCGAGCATGGCCGCCTGCGCTCCGGCCTCGATGAAGCCGGGGCGCACGCGCACCCCGCGCAGGTCGATCTCGGGCTCGCCCATGTGCCTTCCCCTGGCTTTGGTTCCATCCGCATCAGAAAATGGCACTCTCGCACCACCGCTGCCAGTTGCAGCCCGAAAACGCCCTCCCTATATAGCCCAGTGATCCGCGGCGGGCTCCAGTTCCGTCGCTTCTTTCCTGTCCGGGGCAGATGCCTCAACGGGTCCGCACCGGAAAACCGCCTAGAGCTAGAGGGTTTTGAACATGGCTAAAGTAATCGGCATCGACCTCGGGACCACCAACTCCTGCGTCGCGATCATGGACGGCTCGCAGCCCCGCGTGATCGAGAACGCGGAAGGCGCGCGCACCACGCCGTCGATCGTCGCCTTCACCGACGACGAGCGTCTCGTCGGCCAGCCCGCCAAGCGGCAGGCCGTCACCAACCCGTCGAACACCATCCACGCGGTCAAGCGCCTGATCGGCCGCCGCATGTCCGACGCCGCGGTCGAAAAGGACCGCAAGCTGGTCCCCTACACCATCGTCGACGGCGGCAATGGCGACGCCTGGGTCGAGGTGAAGGGCGAGAAGTACTCGCCGTCGCAGATCTCCGCCTTCACGCTGCAGAAGATGAAGGAAACCGCCGAGTCCTATCTCGGCGAAGAGGTGACGCAGGCCGTCATCACCGTGCCCGCCTACTTCAACGACGCCCAGCGTCAGGCGACCAAGGACGCGGGCAAGATCGCCGGCCTCGAAGTGCTGCGCATCATCAACGAGCCGACCGCCGCGGCGCTGGCCTACGGCCTCGACAAGAAGGACAGCAAGACCATCGCCGTCTACGACCTCGGCGGCGGCACCTTCGACGTCACCATCCTCGAGATCGATGACGGGCTGTTCGAGGTGAAGTCGACCAACGGCGACACCTTCCTCGGCGGCGAGGACTTCGACATGCGCATCGTGAACTACCTCGCCGAGGAGTTCAAAAAGGAGCATGGCACCGACCTCACCCAGGACAAGATGGCGCTGCAGCGCCTGAAGGAGGCGGCCGAGAAGGCGAAGATCGAGCTGTCCTCGAGCCAGCAGACCGAGATCAACCAGCCCTTCATCTCGATGGACGGCAAGACCGGCACGCCGCTGCACCTCGTGATGAAGCTGACCCGCGCCAAGCTGGAAAGCCTCGTGGGCGACCTGATCAAGGCCTCGATGAAGCCCTGCCAGGCGGCGCTCAAGGATGCCGGCATCTCCACCTCCGAGATCGACGAGGTCGTTCTCGTCGGCGGCATGACCCGCATGCCCAAGGTGATCGAGGAAGTGACCAAGTTCTTCGGCAAGGAGCCGCACAAGGGCGTGAACCCCGACGAGGTCGTGGCGCTGGGTGCCGCCATCCAGGCCGGCGTGCTGCAGGGCGACGTCAAGGACGTGGTGCTGCTCGACGTGACGCCGCTGTCGCTTGGCATCGAGACGCTGGGTGGCGTGTTTACCCGCCTGATCGACCGCAACACCACGATCCCGACCAAGAAGAGCCAGATCTTCTCGACCGCCGAGGACAACCAGAACGCGGTGACGATCCGGGTCTTCCAGGGTGAGCGCGAGATGGCCCAGGACAACAAGATGCTGGGTCAGTTCAACCTTGAGAACATCCCGCCCGCGCCGCGCGGCATGCCGCAGATCGAGGTGACCTTCGACATCGACGCCAACGGCATCGTGTCGGTGAGCGCCAAGGACAAGGGCACCGGCAAGGAGCAGAAGATCACCATCCAGGCCTCGGGCGGTCTCACCGACGAGGACATCGAGAAGATGGTGCGCGAGGCGGAAGAGAACGCCGATGCCGACAAGCAGCGCCGCGATCTGGTCGAGGCCAAGAACCAGGCCGAGAGCCTGATCCACTCGACCGAGAAGTCGCTCGAAGAGCACTCCGACAAAGTCGACCCCTCGACCGTCGAGGCGATCGAGCTGGCCATCGCCGCGCTCAAGGACGAGCTGGACGGGGACAACCCCGAAAAGATCCGCTCGGGCATCCAGAACGTCTCTGAGGCGTCGATGAAGCTCGGCGAGGCGATCTACAAGGCCAGCCAGGAAGAGGCTGGCGAGGAAGCCCCCGCCGAGGCGGATGCCAAGTCGCGCGATGCCGATGACGACGGGATCGTTGATGCCGACTTCGAGGATCTGGACGACGACAAGCGGAGCCGCTGAGGCCCCGCGCGAGCTCTAGTCCAAGGAGCCGGCCCGGCGACCGGGTCGGCTCCTTTCCGTTTCAAGAATGTTGGATGATCCCATGGCCAAACGCGACTATTACGAAACGCTCGGGGTCTCTAAGGGCGCCACCGCCGACGAGATCAAGAAGGCCTATCGCCGCAAGGCCAAGGAGCTTCACCCCGACCGCAATTCAGACAATCCCAATGCCGAAGAGCAGTTCAAGGCCGCCAACGAGGCCTACGACGTGCTCAAGGACGCCGACAAGAAGGCCGCCTACGACCGCTACGGCCACGCCGCCTTCGAAGGCGGCATGGGCGCGCGTCCGGGCGGCGGCCAGGGCGGTTTCCGCGGCCAGGGCGATTTCGCCTCGGCCTTCTCGGACGTGTTCGACGACCTGTTCGGCGATTTCATGGGCGGCCAGCGCGGCGGCGGCGGAGGCCGCTCCCGGGCCGCGCGCGGCAATGATCTGCGCTACAACCTGCGCATCAGCCTCGAAGACGCCTTTGCCGGCATGCAAAAGACCGTGACGGTGCCGACCTCCGTCACCTGCGGCAAGTGCTCGGGCTCGGGCGCTTCCGACGGCTCCGAGCCCGCCACCTGCCCGACCTGTTCGGGCATGGGCAAGGTGCGCGCGCAGCAGGGCTTCTTCACCGTCGAGCGGACCTGCCCGACCTGCAACGGCATCGGCCAGATCATCAAGGATCCCTGCCGGGCCTGCCAAGGTGCGGGGCGCGTCGAAAAGGAGAAATCCCTCTCGGTCAACATCCCCGCCGGGGTCGAGACCGGCACCCGCATCCGGCTTGCCGGTGAGGGCGAGGCGGGGCTGCGCGGCGGCCCCTCGGGCGATCTCTACATCTTCATCGACGTGGCCGAGCATCAGCTCTTCAAGCGCGATGGCCACGATCTTTATTGCCGCGTGCCCGTCTCCATGGCGACGGCGGCGCTGGGCGGCGATATCGAGGTGCCGACGATCGACGGCGGCAAGTCCCGGGTGAAGATCCCCGAGGGCAGCCAGTCGGGCCGGCAGATGCGCCTGCGCGGCAAGGGCATGCCCGCCCTGCGCGGCGGCCAGCGCGGCGAGATGTTCATCGAGCTCGCGGTCGAGACGCCGGTGAACCTCACCGCGCGCCAGCGCGAGTTGCTGCGCGAATTCGACGAGGCGAGCGAGAAAAACAATCCCGAAAGCTCGAACTTCTTCTCCGCCGTGCGGGGATTCTGGGATTCGATGAAGGGCTGAGTCCCTGCCTGCCGGGCCCGCGCCGCTCTGGCGTTAAGCCTGCATTAACCATGCCCGCGAAACACTCGCGGGCATGGATTACGACCCCGCCTTCGCCGAGCGTCCCTTGCCCTTCGACCATGACGAGGTGGCCAAGGTGACGCCGCTGCCGAAGGGGCGCGTGCCCTCCTACATGGCCGATCATCGCCGCCGCCTGCGCGAGAGGTTCCTCTCGGGCGGGGCCGATGCCATGCCCGATTACGAGCTGCTGGAGCTTTTGCTGTTCCGCGCCATCCCGCGGCAGGACGTAAAGCCGCTGGCGCGGCGTCTGATCGACGCCTTCGGCGATCTCAACCGCGTGCTCGCGGCCCCCGCGCCGCGCCTGTCGGAGATTGACGGCGTCGGCCCGGCGGTGCTCACCGAGATCAAGGTGGTCGAGGCGGTGGCGCATCGCATGGCCCGTGCCCGGGTGATCGCCCGGCCCGTGCTCTCGGGCTGGGAGCCGCTCCTGGACTACTGCCGCACCGTGATGGCGCATCGCGACACCGAGCAGTTCCGCGTGCTCTTTCTCGATCGGCGCAACGTGCTCATTGCCGACGAGGCGCAGGCCCGGGGCACGGTCGATCACGTGCCGGTCTACCCGCGCGAGGTGGTCAAACGGGCGCTGGAGCTCAACGCCTCGGCGCTGATCCTCGTGCATAACCACCCCTCGGGCGATCCCACCCCTTCGCAGGCCGACATCACCGTGACGGCGCAGATCGAGGCAGCGGCGCGGGCGCTCGGGCTGGTGCTGCACGATCATCTCGTCATCGGCAAATCGCGCGAGACCAGCTTTCGCGCCGACGGGCTGCTCTAACCCTGCGGCGCCACCCAAAGCTCGACCCGGCGGTTGATGCCGCGCCCGGTCTCGGTGTCGTCGCAGCCCATCGGCATCGCCTCGCCGAAGGCCGCGACATCGAGCGTCACCCCCGGCGGCAGCGCACCGCCCAGGAGCGACAGCACCGCCGCGCGCACCGCCGTCGCGCGCTCGAGCGAGAGGTCATGGTTGGCCACCGGCCCGCCGCGCCCGTCCGAGAAGCCCGCAAGCAAGAGCGCATCGCCGTTGTGACGCCCGTCGCGGATCGACTGGGCGAGCTGCACCACGCGGCTGCGCGACACCGCGTCGAGCGCCGTCTCCCCCGCTTCGAAGCGGAAGGTGGTCGACAGCCTCTGGTGCCCCTTGAAGGCCGTGAGCATCCGCTGCAGATCCTCGAGCTTTACATCCTCCCCGGCCGAAAGCACCGCGCCCGCCAGCCGCGCGCCCTGATCCTCGATCGGGATCGGGATCGGCGCCAGCCCGGTCACGCCCGCGCGGCGCAGCACCAGCTGCGCCTCCGCCGTGGCGATCCAGCCGAGAAAGGCCTCCGCCGTATCAGGTAGGCGGCGCATCGGCCGGTAGAGCACCAAGGGCAACGTCAGCGGGAAATCCCCGGTGGCCACCGTTTCGGGCCGGGCCGTGCTGCGCAGCCCGCATGGCCCGCTCAGCGCCAGCGGCTGCGTCGCCCCCAATCGGCCAAAGGGCAGCATGCCGATCGCGCCGGGGTCGGCCGCGACCGCCTCCGCCAGCGCCTCGGCATCGGCGTGGCGTACCACCTCCTGCGACAGGCTGCGCCCCATGCCCTCGATCACCAGCGCCTCGAAGCCCTGCATCTGGCCGCTCGTCTCCGACTCCAGATGCAGCCGCACCGGCCCCGCTGCGGCGCCCAGCCGCGACCAGTCGGCGATCTCGCCCGCAAAGAGCCGCGACAGCTGCGACAATGAGACCGCGCGCAGCCGCTGCCCCGGCGCCACCACCGGGACCAGCGCATCGAGCCCGACGAGCTGCAGCCGCCCCGGCGCGTCGAGCCGCCCGAGCCCGGCATCGCGCGCCAGAGTCAGCTCCTCCGCGCCGAGCAGCCGCTCGGCCATCGCCATGTCGGCCTCGTTGGCCAAGAGATCGGCAAAGCCGTCCTCTGTCGAGGTCAGCCGGAACGAGATCCGCAACCGCTCGCGCCCGGCGCTCTGCGCCGTCTCCGCCTCCTCGGCCCCCTCGGCCGCCTCCGGCAGGGAGAGGCTGTAGAGCGCGTGCCCGTCCTCGGTCTCGACGCGCGCGGGCTCCCAGCCGCGGGCGCGGGCATAGCCCTCGACCAGCGCCGGAAGCACCAGCTCACCCAGCCGTCCCGCCCCCGAAAGCCGCAGCTCGGGCACCCATGTCTCGGGGTCGGGGCATTGCGCGCCCTCGCAGGTCACGCTCGCCAGGGGCAGCGTCAGCTCGCCATGCTCGGTGGCGATGCGCAGGTAGCGGCCGTCATAGCCCAGGAAACTGCCCGTGAGGCTCAGCGAGCCGCTGCGCGAGGTCAGCCGCAGCTGGCCCTCGCCCTCCTGCGCCCAGCCCGTCTGCGGCGCAAGCGCCAGCGCGGCCCAAAGGGCCGCGCGCCGCAGGATCTTCGCTGAAAAGGGGAAGGGGGATCTGTCGGGCGTCATCTCGCCGCGAGTGTCAGCTCCGCCCCGAGGTTTTGCAAGACGAGAAGCTCGCCCAGGGCCTCGCAGCCCGGAAGCGTGACTTCGAAGTCGAGGCTGGACAGCCCGCCCACCCCGTCGCTGCGCACCATCTCGGCCAGCACCGGAGCGCCGCAATTGCGCTCGGTCACCTCGATCTCGACCCGCAGGCTGCGGGCCTCCTCCACCGGGGCGGAATAGACCTGCGCCAGCCGCGCCGCCGGGGCCGCGGCATGGCCCAGGGCGGTCACCCGGGCCCCCGTCGCCCCTGCCGTGCCAGGAGTCGCGAGGCCGAGGTCGCCCGCACCACCGGGCTTTCCGCCCGGGGCCAGCGCGTGCAGCGAAACGCCGTCGCTCTCGCGCCATTGCAGCGCCACGCGCTGCCACTCGGCCATGTCGGGCAGATCGACGCTGGCGATCGCGGTCTCGCCACCGGCCTCGGCCATGAAGACGGCGCGTTCGGCGAGGGCGGGAAACAGCGCCTCGGCCCGGCCCTGCGCGTCGCTGAGGAGGGTGACGCTCAGCCCCTGATGGCGCAGCACGACGCGCGCTTCGGGCGCGCAGGGGGCGTCTAGACGCAGGGCGGCCATCGCGCCCGCGCGGGCTTCGGCCGAAAAGGACAGGTCGCAGGCGGTGCGGGCCTCGGGCACCGGCAGTCGGGTCAGCGGCGCAGGCGCGCGCATCTGCACCGGCCGGTCGAAGGCGATGGCGGCGGGTGGGGCGGTCTCGGGCATCGGGCCGATCATCATCGGCGCTTCGGGATAGGTCTCGGGCAGCGCCACCGGGGTGGCGGAGGCGCGCGACACGCCGGTCTGCATGAACTGGCCGATGGCCAGCGCGGCAGCGGCGCAGGCCCCGGCGGTGGCGAAAAAGCGCAATACGGCCATGACGTGATCCTTACCCTTCTGGTAAGTCCAGCCTAGGCCAAGCAGAAGGCCGGCCTGCGACGGCAAGCCGGCCCCTTGTGGGAGTCATGCGGGCGAAATTGCGGCGGCGCGCCTCAGATCCGCCCATGGCAGTGCTTGAACTTCTCGCCGGAGCCGCAGGGGCAGGGCCCGTTGCGCGAGGGCGAGCCCCAGCTTGCCGGGTCGTTCTCGTCAAAGCCCGGCGCGGGCGCGGCGCGCGAGGGCGCAGGCACGCCTGCCCCCGCTCCGGCCCCGGCCATCTCGGGC
>NZ_JAMYXC010000268.1 GCF_024159025.1 Limimaricola litoreus | reverse complement strand
CGACCAGACCGCCGCTGCCTGCATCCAGGCCCGCGCCGGGTCCTGCGCGCGGTAGCCGTCCGCCACCCCGCGCCCCGCCTGCGCCAGAAGCGCCGCGGCCTCCTCGACCAGCCCCGATGCCACCGCGGCGTCGGGGCGCAGGAAGGCGGGCAGAAGATGCGCCATCTCGCCCAGGCCGCCCCATTCGTCGCGCGCCAGAAGCGTCACGGCCTGCGCGGCGCGGGCCAGCACCTGTCCGCCTTGGCGCAGCTCCAGCTTCAGCATGGCGGGCTCGGCGGCCTCCAGCGTGGCGAGCGGCACGGGATCGAGCGCGACGGCGAGATCGTCGATCGCAAGCCGCGCGCCCGGTGCGATCCGCTCGATCCGCCACTGGCGCGGGCGCAGCACCTCCGGTTCGGACCAAAGATGCAGCTCGGCCCCCTCGATCGCCGCCTCGCCCGCGTGATGGAGCGCGAGCGACCGGATCACCGCCGAACGGGCCTGCGCCGTGGCGAGGCCGAACCGCGCCACCGCGTCGATCTCGATGGAAATGCGCGGCGCGAGGACCGGGAGCCGCGTGTCTGGGTTCGTCATCCGTTCTCTCCTGCGCTCGGTCGGACATGAATCGATTTGCCCATGGCCGTCAACAGCTTCGCCGCGGCACGGCAGGGGGCCGCCGATGCGCGCCGCGCGCGCGAGGCTGGACAAGCCCGCGCCGCGCGGATTTATTCGCCCGAGGGCCCGCATCCCGGAGGGGGGCGCGGGACACGAGAGACAACAGGGAGAGACGCGTGGATCGTCGTTCGTTCATCACCAAGGCCGGTCTGGGTGCCGGCGCTGCCGCACTCGCCGCCCCCGCCGTGGCGCAGGGCAACATCACCTGGCGCATGGTCACCACCTGGCCCAAGAACTTCCCGGGCCTCGGGGTCGGCGCCCAGCGCCTCGCCGACCGGATCACCGCCGCCTCGGGCGGCCGGCTGACGATCCAGGTCTATTCGGCGGGCGAGCTGGTGCCGCCGCTGCAATCGCTCGACGCGGTGATCGACGGCACCGCCGAGATGTCGCATTCGGCGGCCTATTACTGGCAGAACAAGTCCTCGGCGCTGAACTTCTTCACCGGCGTCCCCTATGGCATGACCTCGACCGAGCTGGCGGGCTGGATGCGCCACATGGGCGGCCAGGAGCTGTGGGACGAGGTCTATGACCAGTTCGGCGTGAAGGGCTTCCTCTCGGGCAACACCGGCACCCAGGCCGGCGGCTGGTTCCGCGACGAGATCAACGGCCTCGACGATCTGCAGGGCCTGCGCTTCCGCACCCCGGGCCTCGGCGGCCGGGTCTGGGAGAAGATGGGCGTCACCGCGACCAACATGGCCGCGGGCGAGATCTTCCAGGCGCTGCAGTCGGGCGCGCTCGACGCGGCCGAGTTCGTCGGCCCCTACAACGACCTCGCGCTGGGCTTCCACCAGGTGGCCAAGAACTACTACTTCCCCTCCTTCGTGGAGCCGGGGCTGGCGACCGAGCTCGTCGTCGACAAGGCGAAATATTCCGAGCTGCCCGAGGATCTGCAGGCGATCATCCGCGACGTGTCCCAGGCCGAGTACGACATGGTCGCCTCGGACTTCGCCGCCAATGATCCGCGCGCGCTGCAGACGCTGCAGCAGGAGCATGGCGTGCAGCTGCGCCAGTTCCCCGAGGAGGTGCTCGAAGCGGCGGCCGGCGCGGCCGCGGAGGTTCTGACCGAGCTGCGCGAGAGCGGCGACGACCTCACCAAGCGCACCACCGAGAGCTTCATTTCTTCGCTCAAGCTTCTGCGCAGCAAGGGCGAGACGGCGGATGCCAACTTCATCCGCGCGCGCCAGCAGTATTTCGACATGTGACCGGAAACACCTTACGAAAAGAGAAAGCCCGGATCGAAGGATCCGGGCTTTTTCGTTCCGTTTGACCGGGTCTTCGGTGTTCAGAGCACCTTGGGCAGCCAGGTGACGATCTGCGGAAAGACGAAGAGGATCGCGATGCCGATCATCTGCAGCACCACGAAGGGGATGATGCCGCGGTAGATCGCCGAGGTCGGCAGGCTCGAAGGCGCCACGCCACGCAGGTAGAACAGCGCGAAGCCGAAGGGCGGCGTCAGGAAGGAGGTCTGCAGGTTCATCCCCACCAGCACGCCGAGCCAGATCGGATCGACATCGAGCGCAAGGAGGATCGGCGCGGTGATCGGGATCACGATGAAGATGATCTCGAAGGTGTCGAGGATGAAGCCCAGCACGAACATGATCGCCATGACGACGATCACCGCCGCCACCGTGCCGCCCGGCAGGTTGGTCAGGAACTCGTGGACGAGGTTGTCGCCGCCCATCAGGCGGAAGACGATCGAAAAGACCGAGGCGCCGAACAGGATGATGAAGACCATCGAAGTGATCGTCGCCGTGGCGACCACCGTCTCGTGCAGCACGCGCGGGCTGAGCCGCCAGCGCAGCGCCGCAAGAAGGATCGCGCCGACCGCGCCGACCGAGGCCGCCTCCGTCGGCGTCGCGATCCCGCCGAGGATGGAGCCCAGCACCGCCATGATCAGCAGCAAGGGCGGCAGAAGTGCCACCAGCACCTCCTTGAACAGCCCGCGCTTTTCCTCGGCCGGTACCGGCGTCGCCGGGCAGCTTTCGGGATCGGTGATCGCCTTGAAGATGATCCAGAGCGAATAGAGCCCGACCAGCATGACGCCCGGCAGCAGCGCCCCGGCGAAAAGATCGCCCACGGAGACGGGGGTGGGCGCGAAGTTGCCCTTCTCCATCTGCACCTGGGAATTGATGCCCGACAGCATGTCGCCCATGAAGATCAGCACCGTCGAGGGCGGGATGATCTGGCCTAGCGTGCCCGACGAGCAGATCACCCCCGTGGCGAGCTTGGGGTCATAGCCCGCGCGCAGCATGGCGGGCAGAGAAATGAGGCCCATGGTGACCACCGTGGCGCCCACGACGCCGGTGGAGGCCGCGAGCATCGCCCCGACGATGACGACCGAAAGGCCGAGGCCCCCGCGCAGGTTGCCAAACAGCTTCGACATGGTGAGCAAGAGCTGCTCGGCGATGCGCGAGCGCTCCAGCATCACCCCCATGAAGATGAACAAGGGTACCGCGACCAGCACCTCGCTCGACATGAAGCCGATGTAGCGGCCCGGCAGGCTACCGAAGTTCGACGGGTCGAACACGCCGACCGCCCAGCCGACGAGACCGAACAGAAGCGACACGCCCGCCAGCGTGAAGGCCACGGGAAAGCCCATCATCAAGAAACCGATGATGCCGAAGAACATGAGACCCGACAGGATCTCTCCGATGAGTGTCAGGTCCATGTTATTCGGCGGCCTCGGTGATGTGGTCGATGTCGAGCTTGTAGCGCAGCCGCTCGGGCAGCAGCGCGTCGCGCCCCGCCAGCGTCAGGATCGAACGGCCCGCCATGGCGAGCCCCTGCAGCCCCACCAGCACGGCAAAGGCGATGATGAAGCTTTTCAGGATGAACAGCCCCGGCATGCCGCCGATGTTGGCCGAGGCCTCGTGATAGCCCCAGGACCGCTGCACGAAGGGCATGGCGTAGAGATAGACCACGACGCAGAAGGGGATCAGGAACAGCACCACGCCGATCAGGTCGACCAGCGCCCTGCGCGGGATCGGGGCGGGACGGTAGAAGATGTCGACCCGGACGTGATCGTCGCGCAGGAGCGCAAAGCCCGCCACGGCGGTGAACATCGCGCCGTTGAGCCAGATGTAGAGATCCTGCATCCAGACGTAGCTGATGGCGAAGACGTAGCGCTGCACCACCACGGTGAAGCAGACGATGACGATCCCGAGCGCGAGCCACGAGAAGACGTGACCGATGATGCGGTTCAGGGCCGATATGGCGGTGACGACCGCCGCGAGCGCGCGCATCTCCCCCTCCTCCTGTGAAATTGCCTTGCGCGCCGTCATGGCATGGCCGGCCCCTTCGCCGCAACGCCTGCCTGCGGCGCGGCATTCGAAAAACCGCCCCGATCCGTGGCATTTGACTGTCCGTTTTCTGCGCAGCAGCACGTTTACCTTGCGTCTGCGGCATGAGGGACCATGCGGCAGTTGACAGCTCGCCCGCGCGTTGCCTAGCCTCACTGAAAGCCGCCCGGGGAGAAACGGAGGCGGGGCAAGATTGGGAGGAAAGCCGTGACGATGATCACGCTGGCCGATCCGCGCATGCGGGGCGGTCTTTGATGGACGCCGTTCTCAAGGCCGAAGGGCTTACCAAGGAATTCAAGGGTTTCGTCGCCGTCAACAAGGTCGACCTCGCGGTCGAGCGCGGCTCGATCCACGCGCTGATCGGGCCCAACGGCGCGGGCAAGACCACCTGCTTCAACCTGCTGACCAAGTTCCTGCAGCCGACGCGCGGCACCATCACCTATGACGGGCGCGACATCACCAGGATGGCCCCCGCCGACATCGCCCGGCTCGGCATGGTGCGCTCCTTCCAGATCTCGGCGGTGTTTCCCGACCTCAGCGTGCTGCAGAACGTGCGCGTGGCGCTGCAGCGCAAGCGGGGCGACAGCTACGATTTCTGGCGCTCGGAGCGCGGGCTGACCCAGTTCGACGACGAGGCGCGCGAGCATATCGACGCGGTCGGCCTGTCGGAGTTCACCGACACCCGCGCGGGCGAGCTGTCCTACGGTCGCAAGCGTGCGCTGGAGATCGCCACGACGCTGGCGCTCGACCCGGCGATGCTGCTGCTTGACGAGCCGATGGCGGGGATGGGCCAGGAGGACGTGGAACGCACCTCGCAGCTGATCAAGCGGATCGCCAAGAACCGCACCATCCTGATGGTGGAGCACAACCTGAAGGTCGTCGCCGATCTATCTGACAAGATTACGGTTCTGGCGCGAGGTGAGATCCTCGCCGAGGGCGATTACGCGGCCGTGTCGAAATCCCCCGAGGTGATCGACGCCTATATCGGAGCCGGACATGACTGAGACCGCGACCATGACCCACAGCCCTGCCGCCAGCGGCGACGCGCTTCTCAGGATCGAGGGGCTGCAGGGCTGGTACGGCGAAAGCCACGTGCTGCACGGTGTCGATTTCGAGGTGCGCGAGGGCGAGGTCGTCACGCTTCTGGGCCGCAACGGCGCGGGCAAGACCTCGACCCTGCTGGCGATCATGGGGATCCTGTCGAAGCGCAAGGGCTCGGTCACCATGCGCGGCGCGGAGACGATTGGGATGGAGCCGCGCCATATCGCCAAGCTCGGCATCGCGCTGTGCCCCGAGGAACGCGGCATCTTCTCCTCGCTCAATGTCGAGGAAAACCTGATGCTGCCGCCCAAGATCGCCGAGGGCGGCCTGTCGGTCGAGCGGATCTACGAGCTCTTTCCCAACCTTCTGGAGCGCAAGCGCAGCCAGGGCACCAAGCTCTCGGGCGGCGAGCAGCAGATGCTCGCCATCGCCCGCATCCTGCGCACCGGGGCCAAGCTTCTGCTGCTCGACGAGCCGACCGAGGGGCTTGCCCCCGTCATCGTCCAGCAGATCGGCGCGACGATCCGCCAGCTCAAGCAGGAGGGCTTCACCATCGTGCTGGTCGAGCAGAACTTCCGCTTCGCGGCCTCGGTCGCGGACCGTCACTACGTCGTCGATCAGGGCCGCGTGGTGGACATGATCCCCAACGCCGAGCTCGATGCCAACATCGACAAGCTGCACGCCTATCTGGGCGTCTGAAGACTTCATAAGGCGCATCAAAAGCGCCGTCCAATGGGAGGAAAACATGAAGAAAACGGTACTTGGTGCGCTCACTGTCGCATCCTTCGGCCTGCCGGCCATGGCCCAGGACAGCATGGATGTCACCCTGGGCGTGCTCAACGACCGCTCGGGCGTCTATGCCGACCTCTCGGGCGAGGGCTCGGTCGTCGCCGCGCGCATGGCGGTCGCGGATTTCGGCGCCGCCGACAAGAGCATGAACGTCGAGGTGATCTCGGCCGACCACCAGAACAAGCCCGACATCGCCTCGAACATCGCGCGCCAGTGGTACGACCAGGACGGCGTCGACGCGATCCTCGACGTGCCGACCTCCTCGACCGCGCTCGCCGTGGCCGACATCACCGCGCAGGCCAACAAGATCCTGATCGACAGCGGCGCGGGCTCGACCCAGCTCACCGGCGAGCAGTGCCAGCCGACCACGATCCACTGGACCTACGACACCGCCGCTCTCGCCAAGGGCACCGGCGGCGCCGTGACCGAGCGCGGCGACACCAAGTGGTTCTTCCTGACCGCCGACTACGCCTTCGGCCATTCGCTCGAGGAAGAGACGATGAAGATCGTCGAGGAGTCGGGCGGTGAGGTCGTGGGCTCGCTGCGCCATCCCTTCCCGGCGACCGACTTCTCGTCCTTCCTGCTGCAGGCGCAGGCCTCGGGCGCGGATGTCATCGGCCTCGCCAACGCGGGCGGCGACACGGTCAACGCCATCAAGCAGGCGGCCGAGTTCGGCATCACCCAGTCGGGCCAGTCGCTCGCAGCGCTCTTGATGTTCATCACCGACGTGCACGCGCTCGGCGCCGAGACGGCGCAGGGCCTCGTGCTGACCGAGGCCTTCTACTGGGATCACGACGATGAAACCCGCGAATGGTCGGCCCGCTTCGAGGAGGAGTTCGGCTCCAAGCCGACCATGGTCCATGCCGGCGTCTACTCGGGCACCATGCACTACCTAGCGGCCGTCGAGGCCACCGGTTCGACCGATGGCGACGTCGTGGCCGAATGGATGAAGGCCAACGAGTTCGACGATCCGCTGTTCGGCGAGGGCTACGTGCGCAAGGACGGCCGGGTGATCCACGACATGCATCTCTACGAGGTGAAGACGCCCGACGAGTCCACCGGCGAGTGGGATCTCTACAAGCATGTCTCGACCATTCCCGGCGAGGAAGCCTTCCTGCCGATGGAAGGTTCGGGCTGCGCCTTCGCCAATGAAGGCTGACGACTGACCGGGCGCGCCGCACGAGGCGCGCCCACCCCGCCCTTCGGGGCCACTCAAAACAACGGGACAGGCATGTTCGAACTCCTAGGCATACCGCCGCAGGTTCTGATGGGGCAGCTCCTGCTCGGGTTGATCAACGGGTCGTTCTACGCGGTCCTGTCGCTCGGGTTGGCGGTGATCTTCGGCCTGCTCAACATCATCAATTTCAGCCATGGCGCGCAGTACATGCTCGGCGCTTTCGTGGCATGGATGCTGCTCGAATACCTCGGCATCAACTACTGGTGGGCGCTGATCCTCGTGCCGGTGATCGTCGGCGCGACGGGCGTGGTGCTCGAAAAGCTGGCGCTGCGGCGGCTGTATCACCTCGACCATCTCTACGGCCTCTTGCTGACCTTTGGCGTCGCCCTGATCATCCAGGGGCTGTTTCGCAATTACTACGGCATCTCGGGCCTGCCCTACTCGATCCCGAGCCAGCTTTCGGGCGGGCAGAACCTGGGCTTCATGTTCCTGCCCAACTATCGCGGCTGGGTGGTCGTGGCCTCGGTCGTGGTCTGCTTCGGCACATGGTTCGTGATCGAGAAGACGCGGCTCGGCGCGTACCTGCGCGCCGCGACCGAGAACCCGACTCTCGTGGGGGCCTTCGGCATCAACGTGCCCTTGATGATCATGCTGACCTACGGCTTCGGCGTGGCGCTGGCGGGCTTTGCCGGCGTGCTGGCGGCACCGATCTACTCGGTCAACCCCAACATGGGCGCGGATCTGATCATCGTCGTCTTCGCCGTCGTGGTGATCGGCGGCATGGGCTCGATCATGGGGGCGATCGTCACCGGCTTTGGCCTTGGCGTGATCGAGGGGCTGACCAAGGTGTTCTACCCCGCGGGCTCGGCGGTCGTCATCTTCGTGATCATGGCCATCGTGCTGATGATCAAGCCCGAGGGCCTGTTCGGGAGGAACAACTGATGAGCGTCAGCGACATCCAGCCCGCGCCGAACGCGCGCCGCCCGGCGACCGCCGGCATGCCCAAGCTGCACATGGCGATCTTCGCTGTGCTCTTCGTGCTGCTCGCGGTGCTGCCGCTGCTGGTCTATCCGGTCTTCGCGATGAAGGTGATGTGCTTTGCGCTCTTCGCCGCGGCCTTCAACCTGCTTCTGGGCTTCGGCGGGCTCCTCTCCTTCGGCCATGCCGCCTATTTCGGCGGGGCCTCCTACGTCGCCGCCCATGCCTCCAAGGTCTGGGGGCTGACGCCGGAGCTGTCGATCCTCGTCGGCACGCTGGCCGCCGCCCTGCTCGGGCTTGCCATCGGGTCGCTGGCGATCCGGCGGCAGGGGATCTACTTCGCCATGGTGACGCTGGCCTTCGCGCAGATGTTCTACTTCTTCGCGCTACAGGCCGATTTCACCGGCGGCGAGGACGGCATCCAGTCGGTGCCGCGCGGCTCGCTCTTCGGGATCTTCCCCGTCGACAGCAACGAGGCGCTCTACTACCTCGTGCTCGCGGTGACCTTCGGCGGCATCCTGTTTCTCTATCGGATCGTGCATTCGCCCTTCGGGCAGGTCCTGAAGGCGATCCGCGAGAACGAGCCGCGCGCGATCTCGCTGGGCTACAGGGTCAACCGCTACAAGCTCATGGTCTTCGTGCTTTCGGCCGCCTTCGCCGGTCTGGCCGGGGCGACCAAGAGCCAAGTGTTCCAGCTGGCCTCTCTGACGGACGTGCATTGGTCCATGTCGGGCGAAGTGGTTCTGATGACGCTGCTGGGCGGGGTCGGCACGGTGTTCGGGCCGATCCTCGGCGCGACCATCGTGGTGACGATGCAGAACTACCTCGCCTCCATGGGCGCGTGGGTCACGGTGATCCAGGGCGTGATCTTCGTGCTCGGCGTGCTGCTGTTCCGCGAAGGCATCGTCGGCGTGATCTCGAAGTGGCTCAAGCGGCCGCTCTGAAGCGCGGCATCACGAAAGCAAGGGCCCGGGCGGATCGCCCGGGCCTTTTGCGTTCCTCAGCCAAAGCGGCGGCCGGCCTCCAGCGCGAGCCCCGTGCCGACCGAACCCAGCATGTCGCCCGTGGCGATCCGCGCCCCCGGCAGACGCTCGGCCACCAGCGCGCGCAGTACCGGCAGGCGCGACGAGCCGCCGGTCATGAAGACCGTGCCGATCGCCTCGGCCCCGATCCCGGCCTGATCCAGCACCGCACCGATCCGCGCGCCGATCCGCTCCAAAGGTGCCGCGATCGCCTCCTCGAAGGCGGCGCGCGTCACCACCGGGTTCGGCCCGCCGACCAGCGGTTTCAGCTCCAGCCGCGCGGCCTCGGCGCCCGACAGATCCATCTTCACCCCCTCGACCGCCATGGCGAGCGCATGGCCACGCCGGTCCTCGACCGCGCGGACCATCCGCCCGACCAGCTCCGGCGCGTCGGCCTCGCGCATCAGCGCCTTGAGATCCGACAGGGCGCGGGCGGCGTAGAGCCGGTTGATCCGGTGCCATGTGGCGAAATCGACGTAGTAATGCCGCGGCATGTCGCCCTTGCCACCGCGGATCGGGCTGCCGAGGCCCAAGTGCGGCATGGCGGCCGCGAGGCTCAGGAGCCGGTCGAGATCGGTGCCGCCCACGCGGATGCCGTCGTTGGCAAGGATGTCGTCCGCGCGATCCCCGCGGGACATGCGGTCGGGGCCCACCCGCACCACCGAGAAATCCGAGGTGCCGCCACCGATATCGACGATCAGCACCAGCTCTTCGGCGGAAATCCCGCTTTCGTAATGCAGCGCCGCCGCGATCGGCTCGTATTGAAAGCCCACCTCCGCGAAGCCCGCGCCGCGTGCGATCTCCTCCAGCGCGTCCTGCGCCGCGCGGTCGCCCGCCGCATCGTCGTCGACGAAATGCACCGGGCGGCCCAGCACCGCGCGCTCCACCCCCGGCGCCACCGCATCGAGCCGCGCCCGCAGATGGCCGATGTAATGCCCGAGGATCTCCACGAAGCTCACCGAGCGGCGGCCGATTGCGGTGCGCTCGGTGATGAGCGAGGAGCCCAGCGTGCTTTTCAGACCGCGCAGGAGCCGCCCCTCCTCGCCCTCGACATAGGCCGCAATCGCGGCGCGGCCAAAGATCGGGGCGGGATCGTCCACCTCCCAGAACACGGCGCTGGGAATGGTCGTCTCCTCGCCCTCGACGGCGATGAGCCGCGCGCCGCGCGCGTCGCCAAGCCCCACGGTGGAATTGGAGGTGCCGAAATCAATGCCGCAGGCGATGGGGGTCATGTCAGGTCTCCGCCGTGAATGGCCCCGCCGGGCCGGTCCGAGCGGACCTCTCTAGCCCTGCGCGGGCGCGGGCGAAAGCCCCCTCAGCCGGGCGCGCGGCGCAGGGGCTGCGGCGGCGTGGGGGCCTTGGGCAGGGCCACGTTGATCCCCGCCTCGCTCAGCATGCGGTAGATCTCGGCAAAGCTTTCGTCGGCGATCATGCTGTCGCCCTTGCGCTGGCTCAGGAAGGTATCGGCGGGTCCGGCAAATCGGATCGCGGCATCGACCTCCTCGTCGGAGCCCTGCTTGTAGGCGCCGATCCGGATCAACTCCTCCATGTCGGCGTGCCGCGCGAGGCTGCGCCTTGCCGCCTGCAGCACCGCGTATTCGGCGGGCGAATGGCAGGCGGGCAGCATGCGCGAGATGCTTTTCTGGATATTGACGGCCGGAAACCGCCCCTGCTCGGCAATGGCGCGGTCGAGCACCACATGCCCGTCGAGCACGCCGCGCACCGCGTCGGCCACCGGCTCGTTCATGTCGTCGCCATCGACCAGCACCGTGTAGAGCCCGGTGATGTCGCCCTGCCCCTCGGCACCGGGGCCGGAGCGCTCCAAGAGCTGCGGCAGCTCGGCGAAGACGGTGGGCGGGTAGCCCTTGGCCGTCGGCGGCTCCCCCGCCGCGAGCCCGATCTCGCGCTGCGCCATGGCGAAACGGGTGACGCTGTCGAGCAGCAGCAGCACCTGAAGCCCCTGATCGCGGAAATGCTCGGCCACGGCGGTCGCGGTCCAGGCCGCCTGTCGGCGCATGAGCGGCGGCTCATCGCCGGTGGAGACGACCATGACCGAGCGCGCCATGCCCTCGGGGCCGAGATCCTCCTGTATGAAATCCTGCACCTCGCGGCCGCGCTCGCCGACGAGGCCGACAACGATCACATCCGCCCTAGCGCCGCGCGCCAGCATCGCCATCAGGGTCGACTTGCCGACGCCCGAGCCCGCGAAGACGCCCATGCGCTGGCCCCGGCAGAGCGGCACGAAGACGTCGAGCGTCTTGATCCCTGTGTCGAGCCGCGCGCCGACGCGCCGGCGCGCGAAGGCCGATGGCGGGCCC
>NZ_JAMYXC010000315.1 GCF_024159025.1 Limimaricola litoreus | reverse complement strand
AGGGGCGCGCGGCGCTGGAGGCGGCGGGGCTTGTCGTGCGGCTGGAGGGCGAGGACGGGGCCGCGTTCGAGCTTGGCGGCGCGGTCGAGACATTGCAGCGCCCGATCGCGCTGACGCCCGCGCTCTTGATCGCGCTCGATGCGCACAAGCGCGCGCTGTTCGGTGCGCGCTGGCGCGATGCCTTTCCCGCTCCGGCGCCCGAAGCGCCCTGACCCTCAGCCGATCAGCGCCACGCCGAGGCCCAGGAACAACGCAAGAAAAGCGGTCTGGGCGGTCAGCAGCGCGATGGCGCGCCCGCCGACGTCGAGAAGCTGCTTGAGCGAGGTCTTCATCCCCACCGCCGCGATCGCCGTCAGCAGCGCCCAACGCGAAACCGCGCTCGCCGCCTCGATCGCCCAGCCCGGCAGCAGATGCAGCGAGTTGAGCGCGGCCAGGGCAAGAAAGCCCAGCACGAAGCCCGGCACCAGCGGCGGGCGCTTGCCCCCTTCGGGCGCGCTGCGGCGCATCACCAGCGCCGCGCCCAGCACGATCGGCGCCAGCATGGTGACCCGGATCAGCTTGACCAGCGTCGCCAGATCGCCGGTCTCCTCGGAGACGGAGTAGCCCGCGCCCACCACCTGCGCCACGTCGTGAATCGTGCCGCCCAGGAACACGCCGGTCTGGCGCGCGTCGAAGCCCAACATGGCCGCGAGGATCGGATAGGCGATCATCGCCAGCGTCGAGAGCATGGTGACCGAGACCACGGTGAAGATCAGATCGCGCTCGCCCTCCTCGCGCCGCGGCAGCACGCTCGAGATCGCCATCGCCGCCGAAGCGCCGCAGATCGCCACCGCGCCGCCCGACAGGAAGGCAAAGAGCCGGTCGCGCCCGGTGGCGAGCGCGATGACAAGCGAGGCGCCGATGGTGGCGAAAACCCCGCCGATGATGAGCGCGAAGAGCCCCAGCCCCAGCTCCTGCACCATGCCGGTGCTGATCCGCACGCCCAAGAGCGCCACGCCGATCCGCAGCAGGCTGCGCGAGGAAAAGGCGATGCCCGGCGCCGAGCGCGGCTCTTCGGAGAGAAAGGCCAGCGCGATGCCTAGAAGGATCGCCATCAGCATGGCGGGCGCGCCGTAATGCTCGGACAAAAACTGCGCCGCCATCGCCACCAGCGCCGCGAGGGCGAAGCCCGGGAAAAGGGTCCGGGTCCGGTCGGCGAGGCGGGTCATGGCGGCTCCTGTCGGCAAGGCGGGGGCGGCACCGGGCGGTGGCCCGGCTGCGGCAAGGGGGATTTTCGGGAGCATGGGCGAAGGGCGGCGCACCGCCCCCCGCCGAGATGTCAGGTCCGCGTCACTCCATGTCGGCGGCACGGGCGGCTTCGAGCTCGCTCTCGGCCTCGGCCACGGCGGCGGTCAGCGCGTCGTAGATCTCCGGCCCGCCTTCGACATTGGCGGTGAACCAGTCATAGACCGGCTGCGCGGCCTCGGCGAAGGCGGCCTTCTCGTCCGGGCTCGGCACGTAGAGGTCGCCGCCACCGGCCACGAACTCCTCGTAGGCCTGGATCGACTTGCGCTTCGGGCTCGCGAAGGTCGCCTGCTGCAGCTGGTAGAAGCCGTCGACCACCACGCGCTTCAGGTCGTCGGGCAGCTCCTGGAAGCGCTGGTTCGACATCCACCACAGCGCGCCCATGTAGGCGTGGCCGTCGAGCGTGACGTATTGCAGGCCCGCGTCGGGGAACTTCATCGACATGATGTCGGTAATGCCGTTCTTGGAGCCTTCGACCACGCCGGTCTGCAGCGAGGTGAAGAGCTCGGGCCACGGGATCGGCGTGGGCGAGGCGCCCAGCGCGCGCACCAGCTCCTGCGGCAGGTCGGCGACCACGGTGCGGATCTTCAGCCCCTCGATGTCTTCGGGCGTGGCGACGCGGCGCTGGGTGTTGGCGAAGTTGCGCCAGCCGCCGGTGTTGCCGATGGTCATCAGGCGGATCGCGTCGCCTGAGTCCGAAAGCGCCATGTCACGCATGGTGCGGGTGAAATCGCCCGAAAGCACGGCCTCGGCCACGCGGTCGTCGGCCATCACGTAAGGAAGATCGAGCACCTGCACGTAGGGAAACAGTCCCGAGGCGCCGCCCGAGGTCGAGATGTAGATGTCGATCGAGCCGTCGGCCACGCCTTGCAGGCATTCCGCGCCGTTCGAGCACAGCTGCGTGCCCATGAAGATCTCGACCTCGATGGCGCCGTTGGAGGCAGCCTCGACATGGCTCTTGAAGACCTGCAGGCCGTCGTAATCCTCGTCGTTCTCGTTGGAGTTCGCGGTGGCGCGCAGCGTGTACTCCTGCGCCATGGCGGGCAGCGCGGTGCCGGCCATGAGTGCGGCCAGACCGGCGGCCTTGAGGGTTTTCGCGAGCATGGTGTCCTCCCTGTTGCTCATCTTGTTGTCGTTCAGTCGGCGAAACCCGTCAGACGCGGGATCGTCATGGAAATCTCGGGGATAAAGGTGATCAGCATGATCACGAAGATCTCGACGACAAGGAAGGGCAGGATCGCCTTCGAGATCGTCTCAACCTTTTCGCCCGAGACCGAGGCCGCGACGAAGAGCACAAGCCCCATGGGTGGCGTCGCCAGCCCCACGGTCAGGTTCACGCACATGATGATCGCGAAATGCACCGAGTCGACGCCCAGAGAGGTGAAGACCGGCCCGAGGATCGGCCCGAGGATGATGATCGCCGGACCTGCGTCGAGGAACATGCCCACCGCGAAGAGAAGCAGGTTGATCAGGAACAGCAGCAACAGCGGGTTCTCGGTCAGCGTCAGGATGAACTCGGCCAGAAGCTCGGGCGCGTGGGAAAGCGACACCACCGTCTTGAACGACATCGCGGCCCCCACCAGCAGCAGCACCACGGCGGAGGTGATCCCCGCCTTGGACAGCACGTCGCCCAGCTCGGAGAACTTCAGCGTGCGCAGCACGAAAAGCCCGATGACCAGCGCATAAGCCACGGCGACGGCCGCCGCCTCGGTGGGGGTGAAGACGCCCGACAGGATGCCGCCTAGGATGATCACCGGGGTCAGCAGCGGAAAGAAGGCCTTGAGCGAGGCCTGCCCGCGCTCGGCCCATGTGTGGCGGCGCGAGGCGACGGGAAAGTCGTAGCGGTCGGCCATGAGCTTGACGAGCGCCATCAGCCCCAGACCCACCAGCATGCCCGGCACGATGCCCGCGAGAAACAGCGCCGCGACGCTTTCGCCCATGACATAGGCATAGATGATCATGATGCCCGAGGGCGGGATGATCGGGCCGATGACCGAGGAGGCGGCGGTGATCGCGGCGGCGAAGCGGCGGGTGTAGCCCTGTTTCTCCATCGCCGGGATCAGCATCGAGCCCAGCGCCGAGGTGTCGGCCACCGCCGAGCCCGAGAGGCCCGCGAAGAGCATCGACGACAGGATGTTCACATGCGCGAGACCGCCGCGGAAATGGCCCATGAGAGCTTGGGAAAACTCGACGAGGCGCAACGTGATGCCGCCGCGGTTCATCAGCTCGCCCGCGAGCATGAAGAACGGAATGGCCATCAGCGGAAAGCTGTCCATGCCGTTGTAGAGGTTGCGGTAGAGAAGCGTGATGTCGCGCTCCTGCCCGTTGAGCCACAAGAGGATGCCCGGCGCGAACAGGAGGCCGAAGAAGACCGGCAGGCCGACCATCAGGAAGAACAGGAAGACCGGAAGGAACAGGACCAGCATTATTCGGCGCTCCCCAGCTCGGGATTGCGGACCATGGGCAGCCGGTCGGCCGCGCCCAGAAGCCCCATGAAGGCGCGGATCATCAGTTCGAGATTGACGAGGATCAGCATGGCGAAGCCCACGACGAGAGAGGCCATCATCCAGCTGCGCGGGATGCGGTACCAGCTGTCGAGGGAGAGCGAGGTGGGCAGGTAGAGCGAGGCGGTGTCGAACCGCCCGCCGAGGCCGGTGACCTCGGCCCAGCCGATGGTGAGCCCCATCACCAGCACCAGCATGGCGATGGACAGCAGGATCAGCGTCAGCGCCGAGGAGAGCCGCACCGGCAGCGCCGCGATCAGGCTGTCGATGGCGACGAAGCCGCCGTGCCGCAGCGCGGTGGGCGCCATGAGGCCGGTCATCCACAGCATGCAAAAGCGCGCGGCCTCATCGGGCCATGGCAGCGCGTTGTTGAACACGTAGCGCATGACCACCTGCAAGAGCGTCACCGCCACCATGACGGCGATGGCCACGACGCCGATCGCGCGACCGGCGGTGCAAAGCGCCGCGTTGAGCCGCCCAAGCGGCCCCAGCACGGCCAGAACTCCTCCCATTCCTCTCCCTTTCCCTCTCGGGTGGCCGCCCCTCCCCCGGGATGCGGCCGCCTGTGTCAGTCCTGCGCGAGGCGCACCGTCTTGCCCGCGAAGAAGACCAGCGGCGCGCCGTCGCGGATCTCGCAGCGGTCGACCCGGCCGACCACGATCACATGGTCGCCGCCCTCATGCGTGGCCTCTCGCGTGCAGTCGAACCGCGCCAGCGCGCCGGGGATCACCGGCACGCCCGCATCGTTCAGCTTGAGATCGTGCGCGCCCAGCTTCCACGCGTCCTTGGAGACGCCGAAGCACAGATCGGCCTGATCCTCGGCCAGCACGTGGATCACGTAATGGCTCGCATGGGCGAAATGCCCGAAGCGGCGCGAGCCCTTGTCGGGCGACCACAGCACCAGGGGCGGATCGAGAGACAGGCTCGAAAAGCTGTTGGCGGTGATCGCCACCGGCCCCTCCTCGCCCGCCACCGTGACGATGGTGACGCCGGTGGTGAAACGGCCGAAGGCGTCGCGCAAAAGCCGCGTGTTCTGAGCGTCCGGCACGAAGCCGGTGGTTTCGGCCGCCCCGCTCATGGCACTTCCGCGCCGAGCCCGGCCTCGTAGAGCGTGAACCAGTCCTGCCGGTCGAGCTCGACCTTTAGCGCGTCGGAGATCTTCGCGATCCGCTCGACATTGTTGGTGCCCAGCACCGGCAGGATGCCCGCCGGATGCGCCAGCAAAAAGGCCACGGCCACGGCGGCGCGATCGACGCCCTGCGCGGAGGCGATGGCATCGAGCCGTTCGGCCATCGGCCCCTGCCCGGTCATCAGATCGCCCCCGCCCAGCGGCGACCAGGCCATCAGCGGAATGCCGCGCCGCTGGTGATAGGCCAGATCGCCGTTGGTAAAGGGCGCGAGTTCCTTGAGCGAGATCTCGATCTGGTTGGTGGAGAGCGGCGTTTCCATCGCGGATTCCAGAAGCTCCACGTCCCAGGGGCGGAAGTTCGACACGCCGATGGCGCGAACCTTGCCGGAGGCCACGAGCCCGTCGAGTGCTGCGCCGGTCTCGCGGTGATCCATCATCGGGTCGGGACGGTGGATCAGCAGCAGATCGAGATGCTCGGTGCCCATGTCGCGCAAGGATGTCTCCACCGCCTGCTCGATATAGCTGCGCGAGGTGTCGTAATGCTTGACCCGCTTGTCCGAGTGGCGGCCCATCGGGGCCACGATGCCGCATTTGCTGACGATCTCGATCCGGTCGCGCAGGCCGGGATCTTCCTTGAGCGCCGCGCCCAGCACCGCCTCGGCGCCGTAGCCGCCATAGATGTCGGCCTGGTCCATGGTGGTGATGCCCTGCGCGAGGCAGGCGTCGATCTTGGCGCGGACGTGCTTGGCGCTGGTGTCGGCATCGTCGGCGATGCGCCACATGCCATAGACAAGCCGGCTCAGCGCGACATCCTTGGAAATCTCGATACGGTTCATCAGCGACGGTCTCCTGCGCCCAGCGGCGTCTTCGGTGTCTGGCTCGGCACCCGGCCGTAAGCTTCGGGCAGCGAACAGGTCTTCATCATCGGCAGCACGCGGGCGCCGAAATGTTCGGCCTCCTCGATATGCGGATAGCCCGAGAGGATGAAGGCCCGCATGCCCATCTTCCGGTATTCTTCCAGCTTGGAGAACACCTGATCGGTCGAACCGACCAGGGCGGCCCCGCAGCCCGAGCGCGCCCGGCCCACGCCGGTCCACAGGTTGGGCTCGATGAAGCCCTCCATGTCGGCCAGCTCGCGGTTGCGCGCCTGGTGCGACACGCCGAGCGAGGTGGAATCGAGTGCGCGCTCACGGATCGCGCGGCCCTCTTCGTCATCGAGCTCCGACACGAGGTGCTGGGCGTATTCGCGCGCCTCGGCCTCGGTGTCGCGGGTGATGACATGCACGCGCAGACCATAATCCAGCGTGCGGTCGTATTTCTCGGCGACCGCATGAACGCTGCGCATCCGCCCGGCGAGGTCGTCCTTCTTTTCCGGCCACATCAGGTAGACGTCGCAATGCTGGCCGCAGAGTTCGAGCGCGGCGGGGGAATAGCCGCCGAAATACAAAAGCGGGCCGCCCTCCTGGTAGGGCTTGGCCGGGTCGGTGGTCAGGCCTTGGAAGTCGTAAACCTCGCCCTTGTAGTTGATCTCGTCGCGGGTCCAGGCCTGCTTGAGGATCTCCACCACCTCGCGCGAGCGCTGGTAGCGGTATTCGCTCTCGGCCTTCTCGCCCGGAAAATCCGAGGAGATGACGTTGAGCGTCAGCCGGCCTTCGAGCATGTGGTCGAGCGTGGCGACGGTGCGCGCGAGCATGATCGGCTGCATCTCGCCGCAGCGGATCGCGGCCAGCATGTTGATCTTCGAGGTGATCGGCGCGCAGCCCGCGACGAAGCTCAGCGTGTCCTGCCCCACCTGGTAGGAGGAGGGGCACAGGATGTTGCGAAAGCCCTGCGCCTCGGCGGTCTTCACGATCTGCGAGCAATGCGCCCAGGAGGAGCGCAGATCGCCCTCGGGCTTGCCCAAGAGCCTGAAATCATCCGAGCAGAGCGCTGCGAACCACGACACCTCGACCGCGTCGAGATCGGGCGAGGTGATGGGGACGACGGTCATGCGGGGGCTCCTCCGAGTGTCACGATTTCCACTTGCCTAGCAGTCGGGCAAATGCAAATCAATGGTGCATCAATTTTGAGCGCGAGATTCATGCCAGACGCCCCCGCCGCCTTGCCGATGCACCAGCAGATCTGCGAATTGCTGATGCGCGAGATCGCCTCGGGGCGGCTGGTGGAGGGCGAGCGGCTGCCGCCCGAGCGCGATCTCGCCACGCGGCTGGGCACCTCGGTGCGCACGCTCAGGAAGGCGCTGGCCGAGCTGTCCGACAAGGGCATGCTGGAACGGGTACAGGGCTCGGGCAATTACGTGCGCCGCAACGCGCAGGCCGAAAGCGTCTATTCGATGTTCCGGCTGGAGCTGCCGGAGGGCGGCGGCCTGCCGCGTGCCCAAGCGCTCGACATCGCCCGCATGGACAAGCCCGCCGCCCTGCCCGCCTTCGGCACCGCGGCGCAGGCTACCCGCATCCGCCGCCTGCGCCGACTCAACGACACGGTGATCGCGGTCGAGGAGATCTGGCTCGACGGGGCGGCGGGCGGGATCGAGCCCGGCAAGCTCGGGGATTCGCTTTATCTCTATTACAAGACCCACCTCGGCTTCTGGATCACCCGCGCCGAGGACCGGGTCACCATCGGGGAGGTGCCCGGCTGGGCGCCCGCGGCCTTCACGCTGCCCCCCGGCACGGTCACCGGATACATCGAGCGGCTGAGCTGGGCACAGGGCCCCGCGCCGGTCGAGTTCTCGCGCACATGGTTCGACACGGCGCGCGCGCATTACGTGCAGCGCCTGATCTGAGGGAGGTCACATGACCACGGTCACCAATTACGGAATCATCGGCTGCGGCATGATGGGACAGGAGCACCTGCGCAACATCGCGCTCTTGCCCGGCGCTCGCGTCGCCGGGATCTTCGAGCCCGACGCCGAGATGGCAATGCAGGCGCAGGCCTTTGCCCCCGAGGCGCGCATGTGCGACTCGGTCGCCGATCTCATGGCGACCGACGGCCTCGATTGCCTGCTGATCGCCAGCCCCAATTTCCGCCATCTCGAACAGATGGAGGAGATCGCCCGGCTCAACCCGCTGCCGCTCCTCGTCGAAAAGCCGCTCTTCACCGATCCGGCCGAGACGGCGCGTCTCGCCGCCTTCCGCGACAGCTACCCGGCACCCGTGTGGGTGGCGATGGAATATCGCTACATGCCGCCCATCGCCGCCTTCCTCAAGGAGGCTCAGGCCACCACGGGCGGCATCCGCATGCTCACCATCCGCGAGCACCGCTTTCCCTTCCTGCACAAGGTCGGCGGCTGGAACCGGTTCAACCGCTACACGGGCGGCACCTTCGTGGAGAAATGCTGCCATTTCTTCGACCTGATGCGGCTGACGCTGGATGACGAGCCGGTGCGCGTCATGGCCTCGGGCAGCCAGGCGGTGAACCACCACGACGAGAACTACGAGGGCGTGGCGCCCGACGTGCTCGACAATGGCTATGTCATCGTCGATTTCGCGCGCGGCGGCCGGGCCATGCTGGAACTGTGCATGTTCGCCGAGGGCGCGCGCTGGCAGGAAGAGGTCACGGCGGTCGGGCCGCGGGCGCGGATCGAGGCGCTGGTGCCGGGGCCGGGCCGGTTCTGGCCCGAGCATCTGGGCGAGCCGCCCGTGCCGCAGCTCATCGTCAGCCCGCGCGCGCCCAAGGGCCCCGAGATGCGCGAGATCCCGGTCGATCCGGCGCTGCTGGAAGCGGGCGATCACAACGGATCGACCTTTTACCAGCATGCCCGCTTCCTCGAACTGGTGCGCGGCCAGCGCGGCCGCCCGGAGGTGACGCTCGAGGATGGCTGGGCCGCCGTGGCGATGGGCCTCGCCGCGCAGATGTCGATCCGCGAGGGCCGCGCCGTCTCGATGGAGGAGACCGGGTTGATGCCCGCCCGGCTGCGCGCGGCCTGAGGCCGCCCGAACCGACAGGGCGCGGAATAATTCGCGCCCTGTCGCCTCCCACCGCTTGCCGCCCCCTCCCTTCCCCATCTCACCGCTGGTGGGCTTCGACACCTCGACGCCGGAGCTGGTCACCTCGGTGAAGGGCGCGCCGGGCATCGCCTATGGCAACGCCATCGGCTCCAACATCTACGACATCCTCGGCATCGCCGGCGTCACCGCCATGGTCTCGCCCGGACCGGTGGCGACCGAGATCCTGGGCTTCGACAACCTCGTGATGACCGCAGCGTCGCTCGTGGTCGTGGTCGTGGTCGTGGTTCTGGTCTGGACCGGGCCGAGATCTCGCGGCGCGAGGGGGCGTTGCTGCTGGCGGGCTACGTGCTCTATCTCTGGGCGCTCTGGTCCTGAGGCTCAGCGCAGCGCGTAGCCATGCTTGAGCCGCAGCCGCAGCAGCCGCGTGGCGAGATCCTGCGCCTCGCGCATGGAGCCCGAGCCCGCGACGCGGCTGCGCCCGCGCCCGCCGATCCGGCCCCAGCGCACCACCAGCGCGGTCTGCGCGAAGAGGTCCGGCTCGAGGCTGATCTCGTAGAAGCGGTAGCAGTTGCGCCGCGCGTCGATCTTCTCGAGATGGATTTCCATGGGGCCGCGTCTCCCGCGCTGCGATACCCTTCATAGAAAGCGCCCGCCCCCTGCATGGCAAGGGGCGGGCAACGCCGGGCCGCGGGCCGGCCGCGGGTCAGGCCAAGGTCAGGCCACCGTGCCGGGCTTGAGCACGACCTTGGTCCAGTCGTTCTGGTTGTCCTTGAAGTTGCGATAGCCGCGCGGCGCCTCCTCGAGCGGCAGGCGGTGCGAGATCATGAAGGTGGTGTCGATCTCGCCCTCCTGGATGCGGCGCATGAGATCATGCGTGTAGCGCTGCACATGGGTCTGGCCTGTGCGCAGCTGCAGCCCCTTTTCCATCAGCGCGCCGAGCGGGAACTTGTCGGCAAAGCCGCCGTAGACGCCGGGCATGGAGATGCGCCCGCCCTTGCGGCAGGCCATGATCGCCATGCGCAGCGCATGCGGCGCATCGGCCCCCATGCCGACCTTCTGCTTCACGCTGTCGAGGATGTTGTCGGGCGCGAAACCGTGGCTCTCCATGCCGACCGCGTCGATCACGGCATCCGGGCCGATGCCGCCGGTCATCTCCATCAGCGCCTCGAGCACATGGGTCTGGCTGTAGTCGATCACCTTCGCGCCCATCTGCCGCGCCAGCTCCAGCCGGCGGGGGTGATGGTCGATGGCGATCACCTGATGCGCCCCCATGATCCGCGCCGATTGCACCGCGAAGAGCCCGACCGGCCCGCAGCCCCAGACCGCCACCGTGTCGCCCGCGGTGATCTCGGCGTTCTCGGCCGCCATCCAGCCGGTGGGCAGGATGTCCGACAGGAACAGAACCTCGTCATCCTCCATGCCCTCTGGCACGACGATCGGGCCCACATCCGAGAACGGCACGCGCACGTATTCCGCCTGCCCGCCCGGGTAGCCGCCGGTGAGGTGGGAATAGCCGAACAGCCCCGAGACGGGATGGCCATAGAGCGGCTCGGTCAGATCCTGCTTTTCGGCGGGGTTGGAGTTGTCGCAGGCCGAGAACTGCTGGATCTTGCAGTGAAAGCACTGGCCGCAGGAGATGGTGAAGGGCACGACGACGCGCTGCCCCTTCTTGAGCGTCGAGCCCGGGCCTACGTCGACCACGCGGCCCATGAACTCGTGGCCGAGGATGTCGCCCGTCTGCACGGCGGGGATGACCCCGTCGTAGAGATGCAGGTCCGAGCCGCAGATCGCGGTCGAGGTCACCTCGATGATCGCGTCGCGCGGGTTGACGATCTCGGGGTCGGGCACCGTGTCGACGCGGACGTCGTGGCTGCCGTGGAATGTGAGTGCGCGCATCTGTCTGGCCCCCTCAGCCGTCGTTGCGGTTGCGGTTGGTGGCGATCTCGCCGGTCTCGAGCAGCATCTTGAGCCGCTTGAGGTCGCGGCGCGCCTGCACGCCGGGCTCGGCCTGGAACATCTTGGCGAGGATGCGCCCCAGCTCGCCCATCGGCGGGCGGTAGGCGATCACCGCCTCGACCACGGTGCCGCGCCCCTCGGGGGCGTCGCGGAACATCACCTTGCCCTCGGTGTCGATGTCGCTGTCCCCGGTCGACCGCCAGGCGATCTCCTCGCCGGGGCGGTCCTGCACGATGCGGGTGACCAGCTCGACCGCGTGGCCCATCGGCGCGGCGATGGTCCAGCGCGAGATCTCGCCCGCCTCATGCACGCTCTCGACGTTTTCCATGAAGCGCGCGAGGTTCGAGAAGTCGCGCCAGAAGGCGTAGATCTCCTGCCGGGACTTGTTGATCGTGACGCTGCGGCCGGTGACGGCATAGCCGCCGTAGCGGCCTTGGCGCGCGGTGCGGCCCGGCGCGCTGTCGGCGGGGCGGCGCTGCTGCGGCC
>NZ_JAMYXC010000186.1 GCF_024159025.1 Limimaricola litoreus | reverse complement strand
AGGCCGAGGTCGCGCGGCTCGTGGAGGCGCGCGGCCTGACCGCGCGCTGCGTGCTGCGCTCCGACCCTGCCCTCGCCCCCGGCGACGCGCGCGTCGCATGGGAGGGCGGGCAGCTCGACTACAGCTTTGCCGCGATCTGCGACGAGATCCTCGACACCTTGCGGGCCATCGCCCGCGCCCACCCCGAAACGGAGGACCGCACGTGACGGAGACCCCCAGCAAGACCACCGGCGCCGAGTTTCCCGAGATCGAGGACGACGCCGCGGCGATCTTCGACGAGGCGCCGCAGGCCGAGGCCCCCAAGGCGGGGCGCAACATCGAGGCGATGCTCAACGTCGGGCTCGACGTGCAGATCGTGCTGGGCCATGCGCGGCTGCCGATCGCGCAGCTTCTGAAATTCGGCCGCGGCTCGGTGATCGAGCTCGACAAGAAGATCGGCGAGCCGGTCGAGGTGATGATCAACGACCGGCTCGTGGCGCGCGGCGATCTCGTGAAGCTGGGCGAGGCGCGGATCGGCGTCTCGCTCACCGAGATCGTCAAGGACTACGTCTCGGACGACTGACGTCACCCATGCCCCGCGCCCCCCTCCTCCTCCTCGCGAGCGCCGCCCTCGCGCTCCTCGCCCTGCCCGCCCAGGCGCAGGACGGCGCGGGCGTGCTCGGGGCCTTGGGCGACGTCTTTTCCGACGCGGCGCCGGGCTCGGACGAGCGCGCGACCCTGTCGGGCCGGATCATCCAGCTCGTGGCGCTGATGACGGTGCTGTCGATCGCGCCGGGCCTGCTGATGATCATGACCAGCTTCACCCGCTTCGTCATCGTGTTCTCGATCCTGCGCTCGGCGCTGGGGCTGAACCAGTCGCCGCCCAACGTGGTGCTGTCGTCGATGGCGCTGTTCATGACCTTCTTCGTCATGCAGCCGGTGTTCGAGCAGGCTTGGGAGAACGGGCTGCAGCCGCTGATGGACAACGCCATCACCGAGGAGCAGGCGCTGGCGCGGATCGGCGATCCGTTCAAGGACTTCATGTTCGCCAACACCCGCCCGCGCGACCTCGAGCTGTTCCAGGGGCTCGCCGCGCGCGCCGACGGCTCCGAGCCGCTGCCGGTGCCCGAGACGGCCGATGAGGCGGGCTGGCGCGCGCTGATCCCGGCCTTCATGATCTCGGAGCTGCGCCGGGCCTTCTCGATCGGGTTCCTGATCTACCTGCCCTTCGTGGCGATCGACCTGATCGTCGCCTCGGTGCTGATGAGCGCGGGCATGATGATGCTCCCGCCCGTGTTGATCTCCTTGCCGTTCAAGGTGATCTTTTTCGTGCTGATCGACGGCTGGTACATGCTGGCGGGCAGCCTGATGGAAAGCTACGTGCCGATGGCCGGAGGATGACGATGAACGCGATGACCCCTGCAGGCGGGCCCGAGCCGAGCCCCGTTCGCGCCGCGGCGACGCCCCCCACCCCGCCGCTGCGCCGGCTGCGCGGCCCGGAAAAGGCGGCGATCCTGTTTCTATGCCTCGGCGAGGAGCGCGGCTCGGAACTGATGCGCAAGCTGCCGCCCGAAGACATCGGCAAGATCACCCGCGCGGTGGCGCGGCTGGGCGTGGTGCAGGCCGAGCTGGTCGAGGCGGTGCTGGCGGAGTTCTCCGAAGGGGTCGACACCGGCGGCGGCGTCGTGGGCTCCCTGGCCACGGCAGAGGCGATGCTGCGGGCTTTCCTGCCCGAGGAGCAGGTCGAGGCGATCCTGCGCGACATCCGCGGCCCTCTGAAGGAGCGCGACCTCTGGGCGCGGTTCTCGGCGATGAACGAGACCGTCATCGCCACCTATCTCAAGAGCGAGCACGAGCAGACCGCCGCGGCGATCCTGTCGAATGTCGACACCGAGGTCGCGGCCAAGGTGCTGCCGCTTCTGGGCGAGGATATGATGGGCGAGGTGGTCGAGCGGATGATCCGCATGGAGGCGGTGCCGCCCAAGATGATGGCGCAGATCGAGGAGACGCTGCAGGCCGACATGCTCTCGGCCGGCGGGCAGTCGAACGGCGTCGAGATGGAGCAGCGCATGGCCGACCTGTTCAACAAGCTCGACCGCGACGTGTTCGAGGGGCTGCAGGCCTCGATCGACGCGCGCAAGCCCGGCGCGCTCGACGCCATCACCGCCAAGATGTTCACCTTCGACGACCTGATCCGGCTCGACGCGCAAAGCCTCGCGCGGGTCATGCGCGGTCTGACCGGCAACACCCTGCCGCTGGCGCTGCGCGGCGCGAGCAAGGAGATGCGCAGCCATTTCCTCGATGCGCTGACGGCGCGGGCGCGCGACATGCTGCTCGACGAGATGAGCACCATGGGCCCGGTCAGGGGCCGCGACGCGCGCGCCGCCCAGACCATGATCGTCGATTTCACCCGCCAGCTCGCCGACGACGGCGCGATCGAGCTGCCGAGCGCGGGCGACGAGGACGAGGAAATCCTGGAGTGAGGCGCCCCCGCCCCGCCGCCTGGCGGCGACGGGCGGGGCGCGAAACGGCGCGGCGCGCTGCGGCCTAGTAGCCGCCGCTCCGAAACCCGGTGATCGCGCTGATGTCGAGGGTGATGGGGGTGAATTGCCCACCCGCGCCGGTGGCCACGGCGGCGTTCATCAGGGCGAGCGCGGCATTGGCGCTGCTCTGCACCCCCGCCTTCGCGTCCGTAATCGCCACGTAGCGCCGCTCGAGGCTTTCCAGCTCGGCCGGATCCTTGAGTTTGGCGATGTCGAACTTGGCCGCGAAGAGCTCGGCCTGCTTGTCGATATCGAGCCCCGCCACGCTGGCAGGCACGCCGAGCGCCGTGCGCATGAACTCCGATATTTCGGCGTCCTTCAGGACATCGAACCAGTTGTTGATCTCGCCTGCCTTGCGGCGGAATTCGAGCACGGTGCCGATCTTGTCGTTCTGCTCGGCCTGGGCGTTTTCGAAGCGCTGCTCCACGTAGCGATCGACCATGTCGTTCTGCCAGCTCGTGGAGAAGGTGTTGAGGTTGTTCTTGCCCTCATCAACGAAGCCCATGACCTCGTGCATCTCGCGAAACCGCGGATCGGTCAGCCGGTTCACCAGGGATTTCGGATCGTCCGGATCGCTCTTGAGGATCTTCTCGACCATGGCCTTGCCGAAGATCTGGTCCTCCAGACCGAAGGCCTTCATCGTGAAGACGTAAAGCTCCCTGTCCTCCATCAACTGATCGACCGAAAACACGCCGTCGATGCGCTCTTTGAAAGCCTCGATGGCGCGCCTGTCCTCGGCGCTGTTGCGGATCATCTCGATCTGGCGGTCGCGCGTGGCGTCCACCAGCTGCAGCCCCATTCGGGTGTTGAGGCCCGAAAGGCTGATCATCCGGCCACCCGCCGCGTCGGCGCCTCGGTCTCTGGTGCGAGCGCCGCCATGGCAGCCTGGTCGCGCGCCGCGATCCGCTCGAACAGCTCGGTCTCATGCGCGATCACCGGTCGCAGGGCGCGCAGCGCCTTGTAGAAATCGCCGATCGAGACGTAGTTCGCCGCCTCGAAGACATGGCCGAGGCTGGGATGGCCGAAGGTCGTGGCGAGCGCGGCGAGCTGTTTCTGGATGATCGGCAGCAGGTCGTCGCGCACCGCCCTCTGGATCAGCGCGGTCTGGATCAGGTAATAGACCCGCGTCACCGGCGTCGCGGGTGCATCCTCGTCGAGCAGGTCATGCCCGCGCACCACGTCGGCATGGCTTTCGATGGTCAGCACGTGGCGGCGCGAGGAGTTGCGCATCATGCAGCCGTTGACGACGATGCGCTCGTCGGGCTTGAGGGTGAGCTTGAGCGCCATGTCAGGCCACCTCCGCCTCAGCGGGAGCCTGCCCCGCGAGGCCCGCGACGATCGAGCGATTGACCTCGACCAGCGCGCCAACACCGGCATCGCCGCCCATCACGGCGTTGGTCTGGCGTTCCACCCAGAGCGCCAGCGAGATCAGCCCGCCGCGCAGCTCGGCCGGTAGCCCGTTGCCCGGCTGGGCGAGATCGAACTGCAGTTCGATCCAGAATTTCTGGTTGATCGCGAGATCGTCTCGCAGCCCATCGGCCAGGATCGCACCGCGGTCGAGCTTGCTTTCGGCCCGGTCATAGGCCTCGGCGCGGACGGCCATCTGACCGGTGACGCGGCTGAGAATACGGCGCTCGATCTGGCGGGGGGATTCGCTTTCGCGGATGGTGGTCTTGTAGGCGGCGATGCTCATGCGTTCTGCTCTCGCTCTGGGCCCCGCTGTTCTCGCGGGGCGTGGGGGAGGCGGACGCGGACACAACCCGAGGATCGCGCAAACGCGTCAGCCGGTCGGAAATCTCGGAAAAAGCCGGGCGAAAGCCCGGACGGTCTGCGGCCCGCCCCGAAGGACGGGCCGCATCAAGCCTTAGCGGAACAGGCTCAGGATGTTCTGCGGCGCCTGGTTGGCGATCGACAACGCCTGGGTCGAGAGCTGCTGCTGGACCTGCAGCGACTGCAGGCGGGCGGCCTCTTCTTCCATGTTGGCGTCGACTATCGAGCCCACACCGCTGTCGAGGCGGTTGGTCAGCTCGCTAAGAAAGTCCTGTTGGGTTTCGATGGCCTTCTCGGTAATGCCAAGGTCAGTCGCAGCCGAAACTGCCACCGTCAGCTGCGCTGATGCAGCGTCGAGAGCAGCCTTGAGGCCAGCTTCGTCGGTGGAGTTGTCGATTGCGATGGCAGCCATGGCCGTATGCATCGCCTCGAGGTCAACGTCAGCGAGGGTGATCTTCGTGACCGCCGTCGTGCCACCAGCACCGCTTGCCCCGGAAATGATCGTTTTTCCTGTAGCAGCGGTTTCAAGCAGGTTCTCGCCATTGAAGGACGACTGGTCGATCGCGGTCTTCATCTGTGCGGCGAGCGAATCCAATTCTTTCTGGATCTTGTCCTGGTCAACACCGGTTTCCTGGGCGAAAGCCAGACGGTCGACGAACTGCGTGGCCAACTCGGTGACGGTTTCGGCACCGAGACGGGCCGTCGACACCGAGTTCTTGGCAAGGGTCAGACCCTCGTTGATCGACTTGTTCATGCCGCTCTCGGCGCTCATGGTCTTGGAGATCGAAAAGTAGGACGCGTTATCCTTGGCCGAGGAGACCTTGAGGCCCGACGAAATGCGGTCCTGGGTGCTGCTCAGGTTGTTGTTGATGTTCCGCAGGGTCGAGAGGGCGGACATCGCGGAGTTGTTGGTGAGGATCGAAGACATTTTTACTGCTCCAGCGTTCTTACTGTTCGATCGTCTTTCTGACGAAGTCGGCATGACCGCCGCGGTATGAACATGGTTAAAACCATGAATTGGGGCGCGTTTGTGGCGCTACACCGACTTATCCATGGAGGCGCGGGAAAGCGTGTCCTTCGGGTTACGGTGGCCGCTGGCGCCATAGAGTCCGCCCAGCCCGTGGCGCGCGCGCAGCCGCTCCAGTTCGCGCGCGACGCTGGCGGTGGTCTCGCGCATCCGCTCGAGCATCGCCGCATCGCGCGCGATCAGCGCCGACAGCTCGGCAAGGCTGTCGCGCAGCTCCGAGGCAGGCGCATCGCCCTGCCCCAGCGTGGTTTCGATCCAGACGGTCTGCGCTTCGAGCCGGGCCCCGAGGCGGCTTTTCTCATCGAGCCGCGCCGCGATGCCCGACAGGTCGCCCGACCCGATCGCCGCGATCTCCCGGTCGAGCAGTGCCGTCAGCGCCGCGATGTCCTCCATCACGCCCTCGGGGGCGGTCTCGGGGGGTGTCTCCTGGTGTGGCTCGGTGGTCGTTTCGCTCATGCGCCCTCTCCCTGGCTCGAGTCCTCATAGGCGCCGATGGCGCGCGCGACGCTCTGCGCGATGCCGGTGCTGCCCTGGTCGGCGATCTGTTCGGCGAAGGCGCGGGCGAGAAAGCTGCGCCACTGCTCCTCGGCATGGCCGCCGCCGAAGGCGCCGGTGCCGACGCTTTTCAGCATCTCGTCCACCGTCTGGGCGAGGAACATCTCCTCGAACTGCTTGGCCGTCTCCATGGTCTCGGGGTCGGCCTCGCGGGTGCGGGCGAGCGGTGCGATCGCGAGCGGTCCGGGGGTGACCTGCATCAGATGATCTCCAGATCGGCGTGAAGCGCGCCCGCGGCCTTGATGGCCTGCAGGATCGAAATGGTCTGGCTGGCGGAGACGCCGATGGCGTTGAGCCCGTCGACGAGGCGCTGCAGGCTGACATCGCCTTCGAGGATCGAGAACTGCGCCTCCTGCTCCTCGACCGTCACCTCGGTCTGCGGCACCACCACGGTGTTGCCGATCGAAATGGGCTCGGGCTGGCTGACCTCGATCTCTTCCTTGACGATCACTGTGAGTCCGCCCTGGCTCACCGCCACCTCGGCGATGCGCACGTCCGAGCCGATCACGATGGTGCCCGAGCGCGCGTCGATCACCACCTTGGCGATGGCGTCGGGCTGCACGCGCAGCGATTCGATCTCGGCCAAAAGGCCGGGAATGTCGGATTTGCCGGTAGGGCGCACCTCGATGGTGCCCGAATCGAGCGCGGTGGCGCCGCCGCCCAAGCGCTCGTTGATCGCCTGCTCGATGCGTTCGGCGGTGGTGAAATCAGGTGTGCGCAGCGCGATTCGGATGCTGTTCATCTCGTTGATCGCAAAGTCGATCTCGTTCTCGACCGTGGCGCCGTTCTCGATTCGCGCGACCGTCGGCACGCCCTCGACGATGCTGGCGTTGGCGCCCTGCGCGGCATAGCCCGCCACCGCGATCGGCCCTTGGCTCACGGCATAGACCTCGCCATCCGCGCCGGTCAGGGGCGTGACGATCAGCGTGCCGCCGCGCAAGGAGGAGGCATCGCCCAGCGAGGAGACCACCACGTCGATGGTCGAGCCGCGCCGCGCGAAGGGCGGCAGCATGGCGGTGACCATGACGGCGGCGGTGTTCTGGGTGCGCATCTGCTCGTCGGTCAGGTTGCCGACGCCCAAACGCTCCAGCATCCCTTCGATCGAGCGTTGGGTGAAGGGCGAGTTGCGTAAGGAATCGCCCGTCCCGGCAAGGCCGACCACGAGACCGTAGCCCACGAGCTGGTTCTCGCGCACGCCCTCGAACTGGGCGATGTCCTTGATCCGAACCTCAGCCATGGAGGGCATCGGCGCCACGGGCAGCAGGCACAACGCCAGAGCGAGAGCGGGCCGGAGCCCGAACATCCGTGCTGCCATGATCCGCTCTCCCGCCGTGTCCTGCGACGACATTAGCGAAGTCTTGCGCAATATCGCAAGGATAGCCGGAATCAATCCATGCACAGGTTGCATTAATGCAAACTGTGCATGGCGTGTCGTCAGAGGTAGTTGAGGAACGACAGCTTGGAGAGGCGCGAGGTGACCATGTAGCTCGCCTCGAGCTGGGTCTGCAGCTCGGTCAGCCGGGTCGCCGCCTCGTAGGGATCGACGTTCTCGATGGCGTTGATCTGGCCGGTGTAGAGATCGCGCTTGGCCGCCTGGGCCTCCATGACCGATTCGAGCCGCGCCTGCTGCGCGCCGAGCCGGGTCTCGGCCTGCAGCAGCGCGTCGCGGCCGCCCGCCATGGCGGTGATGGCCTCGTTCAGCCAAGCCTGCGCCGCGCCTTCGTTGTCGAATTGCGAGACGTCGGCCGAGGCCAGCATCGACAACCCGCGCAGCAGCTCGGTGAAGCCTGGATCATTGGCCTGCACGCCGTAGGAGAGCGTCTCGTTCTCGTCGATCCGGGCCGAGAGCCGGTCAGGCGTGGCAGCCGGGGTGCCGTTGTAGAAGCTGCCCTCGAAATCGCCGGTGGTGGGCGCGAAGGCCTCGGCCAGCGCTTCGGCCATGGTCTCGGCCTCGGCGGCGCTGGCCGGGCCCGTGCCGATCACCGCCTCGACCATCTCGCGAGGCGATTGCCCGCTGGCCGGGTTGGCCTCGTCGAAGGGCTGCAAGGGCGCGCGGTCGGTTTCGATGCCCGAGAACAGCGCCTCGCCCGCATGGCTGCGATTGGCGGCGCCGATGATCTGGTCGAGCGCCATCTGCGCGCTTAGCTGCAAGGTGCCCGTGATCTGCCCGCTGCTGCCCGCCTGCAGCGCCTCGGTGATCACCGCCTGGGCGCTGGCACGGATGTCGTTCAGGGCGCTGCTGCCCGATTCGAGCTTTCGCGCCAGGGCGTTGTTGGACTGCACGAAGCCCTCGAGCCGGGTGAGCTGGCTGCGCACCGCCAACGTCTCGGCCGAGCGCGGCCCGAGCGCGCGGTACATCTCCGCATGCTTGCCGGTGCTGACCTCCTGCCCGGCCTTGTCGAGCCGCTGCGACAGATCGGAAATGTTGCGGCGGCTGGTCAGGGAGCTTTGCAGCGTGGCCGTCATGGTTGTCGAGATCATTCCAAGTCCCTCCTATCGGACCGCGGCCAGAAGCGTGTCCATCATCTCGTCGAGCGTGCGCATGACGGTGGCGTTGGCGGCATAGCTCTGCTCGATCAGCATCAGCTGCTGCAATTCCTCGTCGATGTTCACCCCCTGCACCGCCGCGCGGGTCTGGGCGGCGGCGTCGCGTCCGGCGCCGAGCGCTTCGGCGCGATCGCGCGCGTCGTTGCGCAGGGCCTGCTGCTCGGACAGCAGCGAGCCGATGAAATCCGAAGCCGTGGCCGTGGTGCCCAGCCCCGCCTCGACGTCGAAGCTCATGTTGCCGGCGAGCGCCATCGAGAAGGCATCGGCCTGCCCGGAATAGCCCGAGGGGCCCGGCGCCGCGGCGCCCATGCCGTCGCGCAGCCGCCAGGCGCCGCCTCCCTGATCCTCGCGCGCGGCGGGGTTGATCGCGATGCGCTGCGCGAGGCCCTCGACCTGCGCGGGATCGAAGCTGTTTCCGCCATCGGTGAAGAGCCCCGGCTGACCGGGCGCGAGCGAGGCATCGGCTGCCTCGAAGCCCTGGATCACCGCCCCCGCCAGCGTGTCGAGCTGCGCCTTCATTCGTGGCAGCGCGTCGCCGAGCAGGTCGAGCCGCCCGGCAAGACGTCCCTCCTGCGATCCGCGCGCGCCGGCCACGCCGGGGGTCACGTCGACGCCGTTGACCGAGAGGGTGGTCTCGGAGAAATCGAAGTCCAGCTCATGCGCCACGTCGTTCTCGACCAGCATCGCGCCGCCGGAGGTGGCGACCGAGATGCGGCCCCGCTCATCGTGGCTGACCCGCAGGTCGAGCACCTCGGCCAGCCCGTCGAGCGTCTTCGACAGGCTGTCCTCCAGCCCGGCGCGGCGCTGCGTCGCATCGGGCTCCGCGCTGATCCGGGTGTTGAGATCGACGATCTCGCGCAGCGTCGCATTGACCGTGGCCACATCCGCGATGACCGCCGAGGCGGTCTGCTCGCGCACCCGCTCCAGCGCATCGGCGGTGTCGGCCAGCTCGGAGGCAAAGCCGGTCGCGGCGCGCAGCGCGTCCTGCTGGATGGCGGGCTCCGACGGGTTGGCGGCCAGCGCGTCGAGCCCCACCTGCAGCGCGGAGAGCCGGTCCGACAGGTTGGTGCCCCCGCCGATCTCGCCCAGGGTGGCGGCATAGGTCTCGAGCGCGGCGGCGGTGGCCTCCTGGCCTGCCACGCGCGAGATCTCGATCCGGTGCGCCTGTTCGAGCCGGGCCTCGGTGGCGCGCTGGATGCCCGAAACGGCGACCCCGCCCCCGGCCTGGGGGGTCAGCGGCGCGCTGCGCCGGGCATAGCCCTCGGTCGTGGCGTTGGCGATGTTGCCCGAGGTGAGCCCGGCCCAGCTTTCCGTCGCGGCAAGACCGCTGCGGGCCATGGCGAAAGCATTCGTGATGCTCATTGCGATATCTCCAAAAGCCGGGGGCGCGGCGCGTTCTGCAGCCGCCCTGCCCCCCTGGTCGCGCTCAGCGCTTCAGACGCATCGTCTCGTCGAGCATTTCGTCGACGGTGGTGACGATCTTGGCGTTGGACGAATAGGCCCGCTGGGTGCTGATCAGGTCGGTCAGCTCCTGCGCCACCTCAACGTTCGAGCTTTCCAGCGCCCCCGCCGTCAAGCTGCCGGCCGAGCCCGCCCCGGCCTGGTTGAGGCTGAACTTGCCCGAGGCGCGCGACAGCGCATAGGCGTTGCCGTCGCCGGCCAAAAGCCCGTCGGGGTTGGCCACCTCGGCCAGCGGGATGTTGTAGAGCGGCTTGCGGCTGCCGTTGTTGAACACGCCGTAGACATCGCCCTTCTCGTCGATCTCGGTGCGCACCAGCACGCCGCTCTCGGCCCCGTCGGCGCCGATCTTGAGCGCCGAGTAGTCGCCCGCGAACTGGGTCATGCCACTGTGCTCGTCGGGCGCGCCGAGCTGCACCTGGATAATCTGCGGCTCGGTGCCGTTGTCGACCGTCAGCGTCGCGGTGCCCGTGTCGGGATCGAAGGCGAAGTTCGGCACGCCCGCGTCGGCGAGTTCGCCTGCCGAATAGGCCTTCGGCGCGCCGGCCAGCGGCCCGCTGTCATGGAACTCGACATTGACACTGCCGTATTCCGCCCCGTCAGAGCCCGAGATGCTGAGCGTCCACTGGCTCGGCGTTTCGGTCGGCTGCCAGGAGAACTGCATCCGCTCGGCCTCGCCCAGCGGGCTGTAATATTCCGCCGAGCTGAGGAAGGGCTCGCCCGGCTCGGCAAGGCCGGTCTGCTGGGCGGGCAGGTTGCCGCTGACGGTCATCTGCGCGGTCGGCGAGCCGGTCTGCGACAGGCTGCCGAGGTTGACGGTCTTCAGATCGCCGAACTGGTTGCGGTCGATGGTGCCGATCGAGGCGGTCTGGTCATAGGGAAACCCGGCGAGGTAATAGCCCGCGGCGTTGCGCAGATCGCCGTTCTCATCGGGCAGGAAGGAGCCTGCGCGGGTCAGCATGAAGTTCGATTCGTTGGTCTCGTTGGGCTCCTTGGAGACCACGAAGAAGCCGCTGCCGCCGATCGCCAGATCGGTGCTGCTGTTGGTGGCGCGCAGCGCACCCTCGGTGCTGACATCGGCACCCTGAAAGGCGCGCACGCCCGAGGGCGAGATTCCGGCGCTGTCGCTCAGCGTGCTGGTGGTGACCATCTGCACGAAGCTGCGCCGGTAGCCGTCGGTATTGGCGTTGGCGATGTTCTCCGAGATCCGGCCGACGGCCGTGGAGTTGGCGCGCAGACCGCTGACCCCGGTCTGCATGGCGTAGGAAATGCTCATGGTCCTGCCTGTCCTTTTTTCGTTGTGCCGCCGGGGCTGTTGCCGCCCGGGCCTGTGAGTGGCGCCGGCGCGAACCGGCGAGGTGAAACGGCGACGACCATCAGCCGTCGGTCGCGACGCGTTCGATTCGGCGCAGGGCCGCATCGGCATCCTGCATCCGATCCGTGGCGGATTTCTGACCGATCGGCAGCGCCAGCGGCGCCACCGGTGCCAGGGAGCGGGCAACCTCGGCCAGCTCGGGGCTGCGCGCGAGGCGCGGCAGCTCGGCCAGCAGCTC
>NZ_JAMYXC010000236.1 GCF_024159025.1 Limimaricola litoreus | reverse complement strand
CGAGGTCGATTTCGGGATCCACCGTGCCGCGAGCTTTCTCGAAGGCGACTGGAAACCGATCGGGCGCCTCAAGGCGGGGGAAACGGCCGTCTTTGGGTGGCCGCCCCCTGAACCGACGAAGTCCGGCCAAGATACCGCCAAGGCGTCTTCGGCGGATAAAGGTAACGACAGGACCGCCTTGGGCGTGGAGATCGACGCGATCGCCGGCTCTGAGCCCGAGCTTACGGACGAAGGCGGCGGGGATTCTGACGGCGAGCACATTGCCCCATTTGCAGATCCTCGGCACGTTACCTGCCCCTCCTCGGCGTGATCCGGACTCTCATGCTATCATGCAACATCGAATGCAGAAGAGCCCATGACCACCTTCGAGATCATTCTGTCTGTCGCCTCCGTCGTCGTCGCCATCGGGGTGAACCTCTGGATGCGTCACCTCGGGAACACCGCCGGACGGGATCGGCCGAGGGATCCCGAGCGCCTCCAGCGCTTTCTCGACACCGCGCCATACGAAAACCTCGACAAGGTCATGCGGCCGGGCTGGCGCGACCGCGATTGAATGGGGGCGACAGTTCGGTTCAGGTTTCCGCCTGGCTTCACTCGGCTCTGTGGCGGCATCCCTGTGCAAGGCGAAGCCGATCGATGAGGCGGGGTCAACGTCGTCGACGGCGTCGAACGCCATTTCACGCAGCACCACCTCGTCTGCCTGGAGGCCTGTCACGGCCTGTCCTTCCGGCGTCTCTGCTCGGTGTCGGATGACGACCAGTTCTGCCCGGGCCGCCAACGAGAGCGCTTCCTGGCCTCTCCTGTCTGCGCCCGATCGCTCCCCCTGGATTCTGGCGAGGTTCTCGGCGCCTTTCGTGCGCGTGGGCGTGTTTGGAGACGACTGAACAGTTGTCCGGGTAACTCCCTCCCCCTCCCCGAGCCTTCGGCAGAGCGAAGCTCCTTGTAGTGGGCACGAACCTGTCTCACCAAGATGCTCCTGGGGCTCCCGCATGTTTGACGTCTCTGCATCGGCCTTTTGCCGGCGATACCAGGTGGCTCGCGAAATCCCCTGCGCCTCCCACGGCTTCGTGCGGGATGTTGCGTTCGCAGCGAGATAGCTCGCCCGTGTCACGGCTCCGGAGGCCGCTCGGCGCATTCGTTGCCTTCCGGCTTTCCGGCGCTTGCGTTCCATCATGGAGAAGACCTGCCGCAAGCCGAGCGCACGCGCCATCTCGTCCGAGACGCAGAGCAGGTCGGCAAGCGTGGCGCCGGCATAATGATAGCGGCCGTCCGACATCAGTGATCCGCTTCGGGGAAGCGCTGCCCTTTCCGCGGCATGCTTGGCGATGGCGCCCACCTCGTTGGTGGAGAGCCCCGGGGTCGCGATGCTCGCCATCGCATGGGTTCGCGCGTCGATATCCCCGGGGTTCTCCTGGTGCGTCAGGCAGGTGGCCCACAGATGCAGCCATGTGTTCCGGTGGCCGACCGGCACACGACCGCCCCAGGCATCCAGCAGGCGCTCCAGATCCTCCTGGATTTCGACGAAGCGCTGGCCGGGGCTCAACCTGGACTGGCGCGACCCGCCCTGCCCCGAGGAAGCCTTCAGCCTCTTTCGGGCCTGCAGTTCCCGGCGGGTCGGTCGACCGGAAGCGATGTAGATCCGGTCCGCAAGATCTTCGAAGGAATGGCGCTGCAGGCTTCCGCCAAGGATCTCGACCGTGCGGCCGCTCTTGAGGTTGATCGAGCCCGGAATTCGGAACACCCGGGCGGTGTCGCAGCAGCGGGGATCCGCGCCGTAGATGCGATACAGGCCGATGAGCGCCTTCTGCGCGGCGCTCCAGCGCCGCCTCGCGCGTGGGGGCAGGTCATTGATCAACCAGATGGCCGCAAGCCCGCGCCCCGTGAAGTTCACGAAGGACGGGACCGGCAGACCGCGGCGCTCGACATCGCGGGTGAACGCCTGCGCCCAGGCTGCCGGATCCGAGGTGAGGCTCCGAGGCGCGAGGTCGACGTCGAGGTCCAGGTAGAGGGCATTCAGGGCGGCCAGCCGCCGGTCCCGACGCGGGCCATGAAACCGGTTCAGGGTGATGTAGGCGGCTGTGTCAACGCAGCACTCGGCGATCCAGGGCGCCTCATAGGTCCGGTAAATTCTGCTGTGCATCCGCATTCCGGCTACGGCCGTCATGATCGTCGGCTTTCCGATCGCAGTGATCGGATGGAGCAGCTTCACGTAGTCTGCGGTGGTCAGCTGCTGCGCCACCGGCTGGGCGTCGAGGAGATGAGCGGGATCCAGATGTTCCATGCCCGGGAACTGGGTTCATGGCACGGGCTTGAGAAATGTCCGTCAAGAAACGCTGCGCCGTGCCGGGTGGCCGGATGCCAAGGCGACAGCGGCCACTGGTTCCAGACGCAAACTGTTGCGAATTTCCAGATAGCTCTGGCTGCAGGCAGCCAGTCAGACAGCCATCGACTTCGACGTGCGCCTTACCTTCGGCAACTCATCATCCCGCTGCCAGATTTTGCTTCTCGTTCTGAGTAGGGAACCCATCTCAAATTGGTAAGTGAAATAGGTGTCGCCCAGACCGGCACCGAGCCTGCCCTCGATCGAAAACCAGCCCCGCCCTATGTGCGGGCTGGTTCTCTCAAGAGGGCGGCTCCCATCAATGAAAAACAAAGAGCAGGATACACTATGACCGACCTCACGCTTTACGAACTCCAAATCTCCTACTTCGGATCAGGTCCGGCGATCCAGCATGCCCGAGGCAAGGATGAACTGCGCAAGCTCGTGCGCTGGAACCTGATCTCAGACCTTGAGGTCGAGGAAGGTGACGAGGACGACGTCGAGGAGCTGACGCCTGAGGATATCGACGACGGAGCCTATATCGAGTTTCGCTTGGAAGACGGTTGGATCGAATACAGGGTGAAGGCTGCCGAGATGGCAGCCACCGCTGCCTGAGCCTTCATGGATGTGATTGGGCGGGCCTTCGGGTCCGCCCTTTTCCTGTTCAGAACTCAGGTATCGGAAGCCTGTTGAGCCAGTGGCTCGCAGCCGAAGTTGAAGGCGAAGATCTCGTCACCGCCTACAACCTTATGCCCGCCGCCCATCACCGTGACGCGCTCGCCACGCCCTTCGACGGACAGCGAGGACGATCCCGAAGGATCGCTTGCCTCACTCTCCAAACTCTTCGCCTTACGGCCTCATATCCACCCTTCCGGTTGGACTCGGTGTCCCGAGCGGCCCGAAGCTATTTCAGGAGATCAGTCCGCGGTAGTGGGATCAGCTCGCGCAGTTTGGTGTCGGTGGAAGACGTCGCCTACCAGATCTACGGCCTGCGCATTCCGGCCTTCAAGCGAAGTCCTGCCCGTTTCGCTTTCCTGCCAGACGAAGGCAGGGCCTTCTTTCAGCAATGCTGCGTGGGAAGGGCCCCCCGGGATCATGTTCTGCTTTCGGAGTCCGGGAAGGTCTGGCGGCGCCAGCACGCTGGACCATTTCGACTCGCTGCCGCCCGAGCCGGCCTGCCCTCCACCTTCGTCTTTCATGGTCTGCGGCACACCTATGCCAGCGACCTCATCTGCCACGGCGTGCCGCTGGAGGTCGTAGCCCGACAGCTCGGTCATGCCGATACGCGAACGGTCGCGTCGACCTACGGCCATCTGGCCGAGCGATACCGGGAGGAGATGATCCGCAGCAGGTTCTCGGCGCTGGTCACTGATCCCGTTGAGGGCAGGTCAATTGGGTAGCAACAGGCTGGTCCTAACCGGGCCGCTTGTCTTGAAGACGGTCAACCGCGCCGCTCCAGGACTGGGCACCTGCCAACGGCGGTATGGCGCTGATTGCATGAACCCTACTCCACTCCCAAGGGGCGCAAGAGTTTCCCCTACACAACTGGAGCGAGCTATGCGCACATGGGCACATCTGCTTTCGAGAAGGTGCCGCATGAGTTTTCTCCGCGTGATCGCGATTTCCGCTGCCATAGCCATTCCCACGCTCGGCGCAGCCGATCCGGTGAAGATGTCGACCTCGGCGATCTGCCATTGTCCCGGCGGCGCCTACTATGCGCGGACAAAGAACTTTCGTCCCTTCCCCTCCATACAGGCTTGTCTCGAGGCAGGCGGACGACACCCCAAGAAGGGCCAGGGCGCCTGCGATCTCTCATCCTCGGCACCCGCTCTCAGTCAGCCAACTGCCAACGCCGTCATCGTCTCGGCTGGAAACGGCAGCTACGACCGGGACCTGTTCGGCGGCTGGGCCGATGACGACGGTGACTGCCAGAACACCAGGCATGAGCTTCTGGCCGAGCTGTCGACTGGGCCGATCCGCTACTCGGGGGACGGCTGCCGTGTCGAGCGAGGTCGCTGGAACGACCCGTATTCGGGGCAGATCCATCTCGACGCTGCGGCGCTCGATGTCGATCACCTCGTGCCGCTGGCCTACGCTTGGGCCCATGGGGCCGATGCATGGGCGGAGGAAAAGCGACGTCGGTTCGCGAACGACCTGGTGAACCTGTTCGCTGTTGAAGCCTCTGCGAACCGGCAGAAGGGGGCATCGGGACCGCTCGAATGGCTGCCGGAGGATGCGGGCTTCCACTGTCAGTATCTCCTTCGCTTTACTCGGGTGTCGGAGTCCTATGGGCTTACGTTCCCTCCGCAGGAAGCCAACGCCATTTATGGGCTCGTTCGAGAGAAGTGCGAGAACTGAGCTGGTCTCCGGTGAAAGGCTTTGGACCAGTCATAACGGGCGGAAAACGGTCGTCCAATGCTATCAGCACCAATGGCCGTATTGTGCAGGAAGCCGACCTTCATAATAAGAGTGCCGTCGCTGAGTCCAGCGGTGACCACCGGCCCATTGCTACCCCCCTTAGATTGTGTGACACATAAACAGATACGTGTAGCTTGTAGAAGCTCGTTGTGTCTGAGGCTTGCGCAACATGATTATGATAGATGCAATATAAAGAAAATTAAGTCGAAATGGCTGAACTATTTTCGAGTATTACGCCTAAAGCCGCAAAATTAGTTGCGAGTGCTGCGCAGGTATCATCGGGCGTGCCTATACCGCCGCTCAGCTTACTCCCCATTCTATCGCCGGATGACTGGGAGCAATTCACGCACGAATGGCTCTGGTTCTACAAAGACAATGGCACATACCACGATGTAAACAAATATTCCGGAGCCGGAGATCTCGGCCTCGATCTTGTCGCCTTCACATCGGCGAAGGGCTTCGATGAAGCTTGGGATAGCTTCCAGTGCAAGCAATACGGCCACGCGCTGCAGCCGACCGATATTTATCCTGAGGTCGGAAAAATAGTTTACCATTCCTTTCAGAAGACGCCGCCTTTCAATCAAAGTGCGTGCGCCCCCCGTCGCCATGTCTTTGTATGCCCGCATGGCGTTGGAATCACAGTCGGACGCTGGTTGAAAGACCCGCAACGTTTCAAGGACGAAGTGCGGAAAGTCTGGGAAACGCATTGCGTCCCCAAAATCGCCAAAGGCTTGGTCGCTCCTCTTGAGGGGGATTTGCTGGCATACTTCGATGGGTTTGATTTTTCGATCTTCGATGATGAAGCAGCGGTCGATTTGATCGCAACCCACGAACAAACGCCGTTTCACCGGGCACGCTTTGGTGGGGGGCTCCCGCCTGTCTCTCCAGCATCTCCACCGCCAGATGAACCGGCAGAGCATGAAAGTGTTTATTTGAAGAAGCTCCTGGATGCCTATGGCGATCATCTGGGAGCGCCGTTGAGCAATCACTCCGAGCTGGATGAAGCACTGGGGGGGCACTACAAGAGACAGCGCGTGTTCTTCTATCACGCTGAGTCGCTGCGCAATTTTGCGCGTGACCGCACCTTGCCGGAAACCTTCGCCTCTTTGCAGGAGGACATCTATAACGGCATCATCGATATCTGCGAAGATGAGCACGCGGACGCACTGGCACGCTTGCGCGCTGCAGTGAGCGCCGCCGGACAGGTGGCGGCAGGCGGCAATGCGCTTTTTGCCGTATCAAGGGTGGCCGACAGGCAGGGAGTCTGCCATCAGCTCGCCAATGATGACCGCCTGACTTGGGTCAAGAAATCATGAGCAGATCGCAACAACACTCGCCGTTCAACAGCGCACTGGAAACAGGGGTTCGCACGCTGAGCGTGCTGACCGCTTCGTATCCTACGGCTCATGATCTGAGTAGACTCGTGCAGTATGACTACCTCGTTGTGCATTCAGCAGATGCCAACGGACCGCCCAGCTTGCACCCGCCCTTGCCGCTACGCACAAACGAACTTCTGGTGCGGCGCAAGCTCCTCGAAGCTGGTCTTCGGCTGCTGATCAGCCGGTCCCTTGCGAGCCGGATATTGTGTGAGCACGGTGTTCTCTACCGCGCCGAGGAAGCTGCGGGCGCATTTATGGACAATCTGGTGGCTCCTTACACAGCCTCCCTGCGCGAGCGAGCCGATTGGGTCACCGAGACGTTCGATCCACTGAGCCAGCATGAACTGAACCAAGTCATTGCAACGCTATTCTCGGCTTGGACGATCGAATTTCAGCCCGTTGAAATCGGCAAACAGGAAGAAGTCTTTTAGATGAGTGACCTTCTAATAAGATATCTTGCCTTCCTTGGCCCTCGTCGCGAACCTGCCTCTCTCAAGTTCGAGCGCGGCCTGAATATTGTTTGCGGCGCATCTGATACTGGAAAATCATTTATTTCCGAAAGCATCGACTTCATGCTCGGTCAGGAAGATCCCGTGCGTGATATACCCGAGCGCGCCGGATATGACCGTATCAGGCTTCTGGTTGATAGCGATACGCACCAGCCGCTTACGCTTGACCGAAGTGTGGAGGGCGGAAACTACTCTGCCTATTCCGAAGAGGTTTTCGAGGGCGAACCCACCACCGAAGCACGCATATTAAGATATAAGCACGCCGCGTCACGCGACGATACGCTGTCCTACGAGCTACTGAAACGAGTTGGGTTCACAGGCCGCACCCTCCGCAGGAACGCAGCGGGTAAAACCAGAAGCCTAAGCTTTCGTGATCTTGCCCGCCTTTGTGTCGTCACCGAGGAAGACATCCAGCGACGAAGCTCGCCCGTTCTGTCCGGCCAGTGGGTCACGGCTACGGCGGAATATGCTGCTTTCAAACTTATGCTGACCGGCGTAGATGACTCGGCGCTTGTATCCTCTAATGACACATCGGGGCGGCGCGACCGGGATAGCGGCAAACTCGAACTCCTTGACCAAATGGTCGCCGAGCTCCAATCCGAACTTGACGAGGCTGGAGTTGAGGAAGAGGAACTTCTGGAGCAGGAAGACAAGCTCAAGGCATCCATTCAAGACAGAACAGCGTCGCTCCAATCGGTGCAAAAAGAGCTTAGCTCCATTATGAACAACCGCGCGGAAGCGGCAAAGGCGCTACGCGATTCCAAGGCAAGAATGATCGAAATCAACGAGCTTGTCGGCAGATTCAGCCTGCTTGACGATCATTACAATACCGATCTTCAACGCCTCAATGCCGTGCATGAGTCTGGCTCATTGTTTGTGCATCTCGAGAAGAAGCCATGCCCGCTTTGCGGTGCGTTGCCAAGAGATCAGCATCTGGACAGTGATTGTGATGGCAATGCCGAAGCCGTTGTCCAAGCCGCGCGCGCAGAGATGAACAAGATCATCCGGCTGCGGCGCGAACTGGCCGAAACCCTCTCATCGCTGCGCTCGGAGTTTACCGAGCTGGAGAGTGGGCTCGCGCCGTTGCAGGCCAGCTATGACGGCTACGATGCCGAGCTTGGGGAAGTAGCAGCGCCTGCTGTTTCCGAAGAGCGAAGCTCGTACAATGCGCTGATGACAGAGCTGTCGGAGGTCCGCGTATCCCTGGAAAAGATCGAGAGCCTGAAAAAGCTCATGCAACGTCGAGGCGATCTGGAAAATGAGGGCGGACCGGATGATGGCGGCACTGGCAATGTAAAAACTCAGATTTCCAAGTTTATTTTGGACGAGTTTGCACAGACCATCCAATCCATTCTTGAGGAGTGGGATTATCCGGGTGTGTCCCGAGTTTACTTTGATGAAGCCAAAAAAGATATCGTGATATCCGGCAAGGAACGGGGCGGCACAGGCAAGGGCCTGAGAGCAATTACGCACGCTGCATTCACTATTGGCCTCATGGAATTTTGCCGCGAGCGCGATCTGCCGCATCCAGGTTTTATTGTTCTGGATTCTCCCCTGCTGGCCTATTGGAAGCCGGAAGGCAAAGATGATGATTTGAGAGGGACTGACCTGAAAGAAAACTTCTATCGTTACTTGATGGGAATATCGAAAGAGAATCAGGTCATTGTAATCGAGAACGAGCACCCGCCAGAGTTCGTAGGGAAAGAGACTCCCGTGACAATTTTCACCAAGAACCCCGGCTCTGGTCGGTATGGTCTATTTCCTCTAAATGAATGAGATTTCCATACATGGCGAAGATGGGATTCGCGCATAATTAGTTCCCCAGCATGAGATTGGTCCGCAGGAATTTATCTATCGAGGTCTACATTGATCTGACTGTTGCGCGCCACGGCTGCAGATACCAAAGCGCTCTTTGGGCTACCTCGGTCATTGCCTGCGCGAGACGCGGATGGCAGCAAAGAGCCGTTTGCGACAGCGACTGAGAAACCTCTCCTCGGTCGCTCCAACGCCCGATAAGCAACCTTTGGGCACCTCGAACCCTAATGACACTCAACCTGCCCCATCGTAGCCTGGCGGCATGAGCTCGAGCGATTGGTCAGACTTCGAAAACGACGTCGTCGTAGCATCCTACTTTGCGATGCTCAGCGATGAGTTGTCGGGACGCCCTTATAACAAGGCGGGCCAGAACAGAGCTTTGCAGGAGCAGATCAGGCGGAGCCGCGGCTCGATCGAGTTCAAGCTGTGCAACGTGTCCGCGGCCTGCCTTGGCCTGGGGCTGCCGATCATCAAGGGCTACCTGCCACGGTTCAATGTCCAGATGTCGCTCGCCGAGGCCGCCGCCCGTTGGCTCGCGCGGCACCCGGAATGGGAAGCAGCTCTGCATGGCAAGGCCGTCCCACAGACGACCGAGCTTGCCATGCTCCACGTTGGCGTCGCACCGACCCAGCGCAACGCGCTGCCCTCGGAGGATCTCGAGCATACGCAGCGCATTGCACGACGTTTCGACGTGGCTGGCCGGGATGAGCGCAACCGCGCTCTGGGCCATGCCGGCGAAGAGCGCGTGTTTCGCCATGAGATCCATGCCCTGCGGCAAAGCGGCCGCGAGGACCTGGCACGGAGGGTTCGCTGGGTCTCGAAGGAGGATGGCGATGGCGCCGGCTATGACATCGCCAGTTTCACGCCCGAAGGCCGGGAGCGTCTTATCGAGGTGAAGACCACCAATGGGTGGGAGCGGACCCCCTTTCACATCTCGCACAACGAGCTTGAGGTTGCGAATGAGCGCCGCAATGACTGGCATCTCTTCCGGGTCTACGAGTTTGCGCGCGCACCGAAAGCGTTCGAGCTGCGGCCCCCTCTCGACGCGCATGTCTCGCTGACCGCCACGAGCTTTCGGGCGAGCTTCCAATGACCAATCCACCGCACAGCTTTGCCCGCACCATCGGCATCGATTATTCCGGGGCCGAGACCGCAGAGGCGAGCCTCAAGGGATTGCGGGCTTATCAGGCCCTCGGCGACGAGGAGGCGCAGGAAGTCCTGCCGCCTGTGGGACCTCGGAAATACTGGACCCGGCGCGGGCTGGCGGAATGGCTGATGCAGGAGCTGGACGGCCGCGTTCCAGCGATCGTCGGCATCGACCACGCGTTCTCCTTCCCAATGCGCTACTTCGAACGTCACCGCCTGGCGCCGGACTGGCCGAGCTTTCTGGACGACTTCTGCGCGCATTGGCCGACGGACGAGCCACACACCTATGTAGATTTCGTGCGGTATGGCCACCTCGGGAACGGGGCGGCCCGGACGGGCGAGCGAACCTGGCGCCGCCTGACCGAGGAGGCCACCGGATCGGCGAAGTCGGTGTTTCATTTCGACGTGCAGGGCTCCGTCGCGAAGTCCACCCACTCCGGACTCCCCTGGCTTCGCGCGTTGCGCAGGACGAGGCCAGGGCTTCACTTCTGGCCGTTTGACGGCTGGACGCCGGCCCCGGGGGCTTCGGTTGTCGTCGAGGCGTATCCGCGGCTCTGGAGCGCAAACTATCCAAGAGACGCGCGCACGCCCGACCAGCATGACGCCTATGCCATCGCGCGATGGCTCCAGGAGGCCGATCGCAGCGGTGATCTGTCAGGCGCCTTCGCAGCGCCTGCGCCCGAAGCGGTCGCCATGACGGGACAGGTCGAAGGGTGGATCCTCGGCTCCACCTGGCCGCCGGTCACATGACAACCCCCAAGCGGCAATGCCCGGCCTTTTCGTTTCCCTTTCAATAGAGGCAGCGCGCACAGCAGTGCCGTCGATCACATCAAGCGGTCTTGGGCGCGGTCCGATGCCCCTCGCAGCTGGCCGCCCAAGAACGGCGGAGTTCAAGGCCTGTGTAGTGCTATCTTAGCTTGCTGTCCGCATGTGCGGCAGCGGCTTATCAACCGAGATGATGGCAAAGGTGCGACTACCTGCCAGCCTGGCAATCGAATCTTCGAGCGCGTCGGTGTCCCGGACGTGACCTGCACGGGCTTGGCCGACAAGGGTGAGAGCGAGATCGTAGAACGGCTTGGCAACGCCTTGAAGGCGCAACGGCAAGTGGTCATAGGCGAACTGCTCGCTGACGAATGTGGTCATGCGCTCCGCATAGTCTTGCATCGTAAATCTCCTTGTCATCATTGGGTGTGACAGGGAGATGGGTCGCTCGCCCGGAACGAAAAATCCTGGCAGCCATAATTCTGCAAACGGGGTCGACGTCGTAGCTGTCTACGATCCCGCCAGCCCCGCATCGCGCAGCTGCTCGGCATCGGGCAGGTCGCGCAGGTCCGCCAGCCCGAAAGCCACGAGGAAGTTTGGCGTGGTGACGTAGGTGTAGGGCGCGCCCCGCCGCGGCGCGCGCGGCCCCGGCGCGATCAGCTCCCGTGCGGCCAGCCGGCCGATCAGATCGCGCGAGATCTCGTGTCCGAATATCTCCCTGAGGCCATCGCGGGTGATCGGCTGATAGTAAGCGATGGCGGCGAGCACAGCGAGATCGCGCTCCGACAGGCCGATCTCCCGGTCCCCGACATCGACAGCGGCGCGGATCACCTCCCCGTAGACGGGCCGGGTGCGCAGCATCCAGGCGTCGCCGATGCGCACGATCTCGTAGGGCCGGTCGGCCAGCTCCGCGACGAGGTCGTCGAGCAGCAGATCCAGCGCCGCCCCCTGCCCCACGACGCGCGCCAGATCGGCACGCGGCACCGGCCGGGCAGAGGCGAACAGCACCGCCTCGATCCGCCGCATCCATTCGCGCCAGCGCAACTCGCGCGGCAGCTCGTCCAGCTCGCGGTCGATCGCAGCCATGATCAGAGCCCGTAAAGCCGGAAGCTGTCGCGGCCGGTCAGCTCGCGCAGCGCGCCCAAGGCGACCAGCCGGTCGCAGAGCCGCCGCGCGGCACGGTCCGACATTAAATGGGTCAGCGCCGTCGGTGCCAACGCGTCCTGCGCGAGAAACACCTCGACCGCCGCATCGGCGCCCTTGGCGCGCAGCTTCGGCGCCACGGCC
>NZ_JAMYXC010000211.1 GCF_024159025.1 Limimaricola litoreus | reverse complement strand
GCCGCGGCCATCGCCCGGCGGTCGGCGCGCGGCTCGATGCCGATGGCGTTGGCATATCGCGCCGCGCGCATCCATTCGATCGCGACCGAGCCCGAGCCGCAGCCTACGTCCCACAGCAGCGCGCCGCGCATCGGCATGAGCTTGGCCAGCGTCGCCGCGCGCAGCTCGCGCTTGGTCATCGTCCCGTCCGAGACAAAAAGCCTGTCGTCGAGCCCCGGCACGCGCGGGATCAGCGCGGCGTCGGGTGCGGCCACGCAATCGACGGCCAGCGTGTTGAAGGCGGGCACCTCGTGGTCCCAGCTCTCGGCCACGCCGTCGAAGCGCGCCTCCTCCTCGCCGCCCATGTTGGCGAGCACCGTCATCGGGCTCTGGCCGAAGCCGCGCTCGGTCAGGAAGCGGGCGATCTGGCCGGGCGACTCGGAGCCGGTGGTGAGGATCAGCAGCCGCGCCTGCGGCTGGATGAAGGCGATCATCTGCTCCACGGGGCGGCCATGCACGGTCAGCGTCTCGACATCGGCAAGGCTCCAGCCCATGCGGGCTGCGGCCAGCTGAAAGGCCGAGACCTGCGGGTGATAGACGACCTCCGTCGCCGGGATCGCCCGGCCGATCCGCGCGCCGACCGAGAACCACAGCGGATCGCCGGTGGCCAGCACCACGACGCGGCGGCCCTTGTAGCTTTCGAGCTTTTCGATCAGCGCGTCAAAGGGGCTGGGCCAGGCCACGCGCTCGGCGCCGACCGCGCCCGCCAGCTCATGGTGCCGCTCGCCGCCGAAGATGATCTCGGCCGCCTCGACCACGGCGCGGGTGGCGGGCAGAAGACCGTCCATCCCGTCCTCGCCGATGCCGACGACGTGGAGCCAGGGCTCGGATGCTGCGACCGCGTTCATGGCTTTTCCTCCGCGATGCCGTTGGCCAGCGCGTTCACCGCGGCCGAGGCCATGGCCGAGCCGCCCTTGCGGCCCCTGAGCGCCACGAACTCGCAGCCGCGCGGATCGCCCGCAAGCTCGGCCTTGGATTCCGCCGCGCCGACGAAGCCCACCGGAAAGCCGAGGATCAGCGCCGGTTTGGGCCAGCCCTGATCGAGCCGCTCCATGAGGTGAAACAGCGCGGTGGGTGCGTTGCCGACCGCGACCACCGCGCCTTCGATATGCGCGCGCCACAGATCGACCGCGGCCGCCGAACGCGTCGTGCCCAGATCCTCCGCCATGCCGGGCACGGCCGGATCGTTGAGCGTGACCTTTACCTCGGTGTCGAGCAGGTGCCGCCGGATGATCCCCGACGCCACCATCTCGCAGTCGCACAATACCGGCGCGCCCGCGGCCAGCGCCGCGCGCCCCGCCGCCATGGCATCGGGCGAAAAGGCGAGCCGATCCGCGATCTCGACCATGCCGCAGGCATGGATGAGACGGATCACCATCGGCTGGAGATCCTCCGGGAAGCGGTCGAGCTTGGCCTCGGCGCGCACGGTGGCGAAGCTCTGGGCATAGATCTTCGCGGGGTCGGTCTCATAGGGGCGCATCAGGCCCTCCTTGCCGCGCGGTGGGCACCGGCGGATCTGCATGTCCGGGGAAAGGCAAGGCTCACTTGCGCGACTTCAGCACGCTGAGCGGCCCGAGCGGGTGATCGGCCTGCGGATAGGGCGCGTGGTGATGGTCGTGGTCGTGACCGTGCCCGTGGCCATGGTGATGGTGTCCGTGGGAATGGCCGTGGTCATGCGCGTGGTCGTGCGGCAGCCTGTGCGCATGGGCATGGTCGTGCTGCGCCTGCGCATCGAGCCTGCACATGCCGGTGCAGAAATCGGCACAGAGCGCGCAATCGGCAACGTTTGAGCCCGGCGCGTTCGCCCCCTGCCCCTCGACATGGTGGTGGTGACTCTCCTGCACCGCGCCGACCTCGGCCTCAAAACCCAGGACCTGCGTGCGATACTTGCACATGCCGCAGGTCGGCGGCACGGCGTCGCCCACCAGCTCGGTCACCCGCTCGGCAAAGGTGTTCATCACCTCCGGATGGTCGCCCAAGTAAGGCGCCTTGACGATCTCCAGCTCGGGATGCGCCTCGGCCACCCGGTCGGTGAAGCCGTAGATGCGGTCGATCAGGATGCCCGAGAACAGGAAATACGGGAATACCACGACCCGGCGATAGCCCAGCTTCGCCACATGTTCGAGGCAGGGCTCGACCAGCGGGAAGGTGACTCCGGAATAGCCGGTCTCGCACCAGCCGAAGCCCATGCCTTCCCACAGGAGCCGCGCGATCTTGGACACGTTGCCGTTGGCATCGGGGTCCGACGCCCCGCGCCCGATCACCACGAGGCAGGTCTCGTGCATCGGCACGTCCGAGGGGTTGGCGTCGAGCGCGCTTTGAATGCGGTCGGCGGCGGCGGCGACCATGCGCGGATCGACCCCGAGTTCGCGGCCATAGATGATCTCGATGCCGTGCTTCTTGGCATAGGTGTTGAGCACGGTCGGGATGTCGTTCTTGGCGTGCATCGCGGCGAACAGCATGCCCGGCACCGCGAGGATGCGGGTGCAGCCCTGCTCGCGCAGCCGGTCGAGCCCGTCGCGGATCACCGGGTTTGCGAATTCGAGATAGCCATATTCCACCGGCCAGTCGGGCGGCAGCAGGGCGGGCAGCTTTTCGGCCAGCACCGCGAACTCGTCGACCGCCGACTGGCTGCGCGAGCCGTGGCCGCAGATCATCACGCCAGTCTTGGGCGCGCTCGCGCCCGGGCCTGTCTTGGGCGCGCTCGCGCCCGGGCTGGTCTTGGGCGCGATCACGCCCGGGCCTCGTCGCCCTGATCCTCGGTTTCGGCCTCGCTGGACTCCTCTTCCTTGCGCCTGCCCTTGAGCGCGCCCCACAGGCCCAGCGCGATGGCGAGGCCGATGGCGGCCCCGGCGACCCAATGGTCGTGGCCGGCGACATCGGCCATGTGGCCGGGATGGGCGAGGGCCGCGCCGGGCGCGGTCAGAAGGGCGGTGGTCGGCAGGAGAATGTGGCGCATCGCGGACCTCTCGATCTGGCAATGGCCGGCGCCCGCCGCGAGGATCGCGGCGATGCGAGGACGACGCGGCGCCTTGGTCCCCTGTCTGGGTCGACCGCCGCGCCGCCTACCGTTCCGGCCACCAAGGGCTTCGTCGGCCCCCTCCATAACGGTCGGCGCGCTCCGGCGAAACCCCTCGATGCGTCACTTCATGGGCATCGCGCGACCCGCCGGTGCCCGCGCCTCGCGCAGCGCCGAAAGTTCGATCGCAGGGACATGCTCCCAGGCCAGCGGCGCCTGCCAGTCGGCGAACTTGCCGCCGCCCGAGCGGGTGACGAAGCCCCCGCCGCCGGTCATCAGGTGAAAGCTCATCCCGTGCACGCCGCTCACCACATAGGTCTCGCCCGCCACCGAAAGCTGTCCCGCATGGCCATCGACGCAGATGGCGCGCCCATCGCGGCAGGGAATCAGCTGCCATGTCGCCATCTTGCCGCGCCGGTCCGGCGCGATAACCGACATCGGCCCCATCTCGAAGGGATGCTCGGCGTATTCGGCGGCAAAGGGCTCGGGCTCGGGCAGCGCGCGCAGATCCGAGGCCGGCGGCGCGATCGGCGGCAGCGCCACCGATTCGAGCAATGGCATCACCCGCCGTTCGACATCGGCGCAGCCCGCCAGCATCAGCGCCGCCAGGACGCCCCCGATCTTCATTCCCAGTCGCATCGCACCGCTCCTCGTTCCGCGCCTCAATCTCACTTAGACGTGAGCCTGCGCCCGGCAAGCAAGCTCAGCGTCGCCCGAAGAGCTTCTCGATGTCCGATAGTTGCAGCTCCACATAGGTGGGGCGCCCGTGGTTGCACTGCCCCGAGCCGGGCGTCGCCTCCATCTCGCGCAGAAGCGCGTTCATCTCCTCGGCCCGCATGCGGCGGCCTGAGCGCACGGAACCGTGGCAGGCGACCCGGCTCAGGATCGCGTCGAGCCGGGCGGGCAGCGCGGTCGAGGCGTCGAGATCCTCGAGTTCGTCGAGGATGTCGCGCAACAGCGCGCCCGCGTCGATCCGACCGAGCATGGCGGGCGTCTCGCGCACCGCCACCGTGCCGGGGCCGAAGGATTCGATGGTCAGCCCCAGCCGCGACAGCTCCTCCGCCGCCTCCAGCAGCCGCGCGGCACCCGCGCCGAGATCGACGATCTCGGGCACCAGGAGCGCCTGCGCCGCCACGCCGGTCTCGGCCATCTGGCGTTTCAGCCGCTCGTAGACCAGCCGCTCATGCGCCGCGTGCTGATCGACCAGCACCATGCCGGTCTCGGTCTGCGCCACGATCCAGTTGCCGTGCAGCTGCGCCCGCGCCGCGCCCAAGGGCAGCGATTCCGCGCCACTCTCGATCTCCGGCTCGACCCGCGCCGATGGCGCCTCGGTTCCGGCCAGACGCGCGGGCGGGGCCGTCTCGAAGCCGAAGCTCGACTCCCCCATGCCCGGCGCCAGCGGCGCCTGCCCGCTGCGCGCCACCTGCATCGCCTGCAAGGAGGGGCGGTCCATCTGGTAGACCCGCGCCGGCGTGGTGCCGCGCGCGGGGCGGTCCTCCTCGTCGATCAGACCACCCGCATCGCCCCCGCGCTCGGCCGCCCGCTCGACCGCCGGTCCGGGCCGCATCATGCCCAGCGTCTCTTGCGCCACGGTGGTCGAGGCGCGGTGCCCTGCGCCCGCGAGCGCGGCGCGAATGGTCGAGACGATCAGCCCGCGCACCGCCTGCGGGTCGCGAAAGCGCACCTCGGATTTGGCCGGATGCACGTTGACGTCCACCAGATGCGGGTCGCATTCGACGAAGAGCGCCGCAGCGGGAAAGCGGTCGCGCGAGAGAAAATCCATGTAGGCCGCGCGCAGCGCGCCGGTGAGCTGCCGGTCGGTGACGGGGCGGCCATTGACGAAGACGTGGCCGCTCACGCCCGCGCCGCGCGAATAAGTGGGCAGCGCGGCAAAACCGGTGAGGTGCAGCCCCTCTCGGCTGCTGTCGACGGGCAGCGCATTGTCGTGGAACTCGCGCCCCAGAATGGCCGCGAGGCGGCGGCCCAGCGCCTCGACCGGATCGCCGGCCTCGGCATCGACACGGAAAATCTCGCGGTCGCGCCCCTCGGTCGCGTCGCGCAGGGAAAAGGCGACATGCGGCTCGGCCATGGCCAGCCGGCGCAGCGCTTCGGCCAGCGCCTGCCCCTCGGCCCGGTCGGTGCGCATGAACTTGAGCCGGGCGGGCGTCGCGTGAAACAGGTCGCGCAGCTCGACCACAGTGCCGCGCTCCAGCGCCGCCGGAGTGACGGGGCCGAGCTGCCCGCCCTCGACCCGGATCGCCGCCGCCTCGTGGGCCTCGGCGCGCGAGGTGAGCACCAGCCGCCCGACCGCGCCCAGAGAGGCCAACGCCTCGCCGCGAAAGCCGAAGGAGTGGATCGCCAACAGGTCGGAGCCGTCGATCTTCGAGGTGGCGTGGCGCGCCAGCGCCAGCGGCAGCTCGTCGGGCGTCATGCCGCAGCCATCATCCTTCACGCGGATCAGCCGCTTGCCGCCCGCCGCGATGGTGACCTCGATCCGCCGCGCGCCGGCGTCGAGCGCGTTCTCGACCAGCTCCTTGACCGCAGAAGCCGGTCGTTCGACCACCTCGCCGGCGGCGATGCGGTTGATCGCCGCCTCGTCGAGCTGGCGGATCACGGGGCGCGAGGGCGGTTGGGTCTCTTGCAGCGTCATGGGGCCGAGACTAGCACGGCCCGGATGCACGGCGCGAGGGGGCTCACTGCGGCTCCAACGCCACCTCGGGCACCACAACCTCGGGCACCACAACCTCGGGCAATGTCACGCGTGGGGCGTCCGCCTCGCCCAGCCCCTCGGGGCGGCCCACCACCACGAAATGCAGCGCCTGCGGGTCGACCCGCTCGGCGGCCACGCGGTTCACCTCTTCGAGCGTCACCGCCTCGATGAAGCTGTTCCGCTCGGTGACATAGCTCTGCGGCAGGCCGGTGACCTGCATGCCGACGAGGATGCCCGCGATCTGGCCGTTGCCGTCGAAGCGCAGCGGGTATTCGCCGGTGAGGTAGGTCTTGGCCGCGTCGAGTTCGTCTTGCGTGACGCCCTCACGCGCGATGCGCGCCCATTCGTCCCGGATCACCTCGATCGCGGTGGCCATGCGGTCGTTGGCCGAGGCGACGGAGCCGATCCAGAACTCGGCGTTCTGGAGGGGCACCAGATCGGTGCTGATGCCATAGGTCAGCCCGCGCTTCTCGCGCACCTCGGTCATCAGGCGGCTCTCGAAGCCACCACCGCCGAGGATGTGGTTGAGCACATAGGCCGCGAAGAAATCTTCGTCCTCGCGCTCGAGCCCCGGCTGGCCGAACAGCGCCACCGATTGCGGCGTCGGATAGTCGATCACCTCGACCCCGCCCGCGAGGCCGAAATCGACATGGCCGGGCAGCTCGGGTCCCGATTCGGGCAGATCGCCCAGTAGCTCGTCGAGCAGCGCGCCCAGCTCTTCGGGGGTGATGTCGCCCACCGCGCCGACATGCACGCCCCCGCGGGTCAGCGCCGCCTCATGCGCGGCCAGCAGATCCTCGCGCGTGAGGGCGGCGACGCTCTCGGACGTGCCGTTGTCGGGCCGCCCGTAGGGGTGATCGCCGAAGGCCGCCTCATAGAAGGCGCGACTGGCGAGGCGGCGCGGGTTCTGCGCGTCCTGCGCCAGGATCGATTGCACCTGTCCGCGCACCCGCTCGATGGCGACCGGATCGAAGCGCGGCGCGACCAGCGCCTCGCGCAAAAGCTCCACCGCCGCGTCGCGGTTCTCGCTCAGCATCCGGGCCGAGACGCTGAGCGTGTCGCTGCCCACGTCGAATGAAAAGCGCGCCGCGAGATCCTCTCGCGCGGCCTGGAATTCGCGCGCCTCCATATCGCCCGCGCCCTCCTCCAGAAGGCCGGTCATCAGGTTCACCGCGCCGAGACTCTCCGGCGCATCGAGCGAGGTGCCCCCTTCGAAACGCAGCTCCAGCGCGGTGAAGGGAATGCTGTGATCCTCGACCAGCCAGGCGGTGATGCCGCCCGGAGAGGTCACCTCCTCGATCTCGATCGCGACCTCGGCATGGGTGGCGCCGGCGATCCCGGCGCAAAAGGCGAGTGTCAGGCTCAGGATGCGGATCATTCGGAGGCCTCTTCGCGGCTGGCAACTGTCTCTTCGCGGCTCGGCACGACGTGCAGGGTGACGCTTCGGTCGGGATCGAAGACGGCGCGCGCGGCGTCGCGCACCTCCTCTGCGGTGACCGATTGCAGGATTTCGGGCCACGCGGCCACGTCCTCGACCGTCAGCCCCTGGCTCAGCGCCGCGCCGTAGCGCCGCGCCAGCCCCTCGACCGAATCGCGGGCATAGATCTCGGCGGCTTTCAGCTTGGTGCGGACGCGCCGCATCTGTTCCTCGCTCGGGCCGGTGTCGAGAAAGCCGGCCAGAACCTCGTCGAGCGCCGCCTCTGCGGCCTCTAGCGTCACGCCGGGCTTGGGCACCACCGACAGCGAAAAGGTCGTGTCATCGAGCGAGGTGCCGTCATAGCCCGCGCCCGCGTGCAGCGCGATGTCGCGCTCGAACACCAGCGCCTCCCCCAGCACCGAGGTGAAGGAGGAGCCGCCCAGGATCTCGGCGAGATAGGTCAGCGCGGCGGCGGTCTCCTGATCGCCCGCGTCGCGCTCTGGCGCGAGGTAGCCGCGGCTCAGATAGGGCTGCGAGACCCGCGCATCGGCATAGGAGAGGCGGCGTGGGGCGCGCTGCGGTGGCTCTTGCGGGCGGACGCGCTCGGGCAGGTCGGGCTCGGCCGGGATCGGGCCGTAATGTTCCTCGGCCAGCGCCAGCACCTCTTCGGGCTCCACGTCGCCCGCGACCACGAGGATCGCGTCATTGGGCGAATAATAGGTCTCGTAGACCTCGCGCACCTCGTCGCGGCCTAGCCCCTCGATCTCGTGCATCCAGCCGATCACCGGCGCGCCGTAAGGGTGGTTGAGATATTGCGCGGCGATCATCTGCTCGCGCGCCAAGGCGCCGGGGTTGCTCTCGACCCGCTGGTTGCGCTCCTCGACGATCACCTGCCGCTCGGTCTCGATGTCGCTGTCGGTCAGCCGCAGGTTGTTCATGCGGTCCGCCTCCATCTCCATCATCAGCGGCAGCCGGTCGGCGGCGACGCGCTGGTAATAGGCGGTGTAATCGGTCGAGGTGAAAGCGTTGTCCGAGCCGCCATTGGCGGCGACGGTGGCGGAGAACTCTCCCGCCTCCATGGTCTCGGTCGCCTTGAACATCAGGTGTTCGAGGAAATGCGCCGCGCCCGAGGCGCCCTGCGGCTCGTCGGCGGAACCGACGCGGTACCACAGCATCTGGGTGACCACGGGGGCGCGGTGATCCTCGATCACCACCACGTCGAGCCCGTTGTCGAGGGTGTAGGTCGTCACGGCCTCCGTCATCGCCAGCGCCGGTGTCGCCAGCACGAGAGGAACGGCCAGGGCCAGTCTGCGCAGCATGAGGTGCCTCCTTCGCTGCACCCAACCTACGGCGCGCACCGCCCGCTGCAAGCGCCGCCACGGCTTCGTGAGCAGGCGCGAGCGATCAGAAGGGCGGCCGAAGCGCGGTCTGGCCGGTGGCCTGGCGCAGGGCGATGGCACCGGGGTCGGGATCGGCGCGGTTCGCAGCACCCGGCGCGGGCGGCGGCAGGTCGAGCCGCGCGGGTATCTCGAGCGGCTGCTGCGGCACCACGAGCGAAGCGTCGGGCCCGCCCGAGCCGTCGCCGCCCGCACAGCCCGCAAGTGTCAGCGCGGTCAGCCCCGCGGCCAGTGCCAGTCGCATGCGTCGTCCCTGTCCCTCTCGTCCGATCCCCTGCCTAGCGCAGCTTTCGCGCCGGGTCACGGGCTCTTTGTGCCGCGCTTGCTGCGCGGGCCCGCGCCATCGGGGCCGGGCCGCCGCCGGGGCTGCGCCTTGTCGCCGCCGAACAGAACAAGCCCCACCGCCCCCAGGAAGATCGCGATGTCGGCGACGTTGAAGGCATAGGGGTTGTCGATGCCGCAGCAGGTGAGGTTGAGGAAATCGGCCACCGCGCCGTAGAGCACCCGGTCGATCACGTTGCCCAGCGCGCCGCCGACCAAGAGCCCCGCCGAGATCCGCGCCATGCGCCCGCCGCCATCGCGGGCGATCCAGACCAGCACCGCGGCCGAGATCGCCAGCGCCAGGCCGATCAGCGCCCAGCGCATGTCGAATCCGGCGAAGAGCCCGAAGTTGACGCCCCTGTTCCAGGCCATGCGAAAGCTCAGCACGCCGGGGAGCACATCCATATGGAGCCGGTCCATCAGCCCCAGCGCGTGCACCACGAGGTATTTCGTCGCCTGATCGACGAGAAACACCCAAAATCCGGTCCAGAGGGTCAGCCGCATCACGCGCCCCTCAATGCCGGAAGTGCCGCATGCCGGTCAGCACCATCGCCAGACCCGCCTCGTCGGCCGCCGCGATCACCTCGGCGTCGCGCATCGAGCCGCCGGGCTGGATGACGGCGGTGACGCCCGCGCCCGCCGCCTCCATCAGCCCATCGGCAAAGGGAAAGAACGCGTCAGAGGCCACGACCGAGCCCTTGGCCGGGCTGTCCGCGAGGCCCAGCGCCTCGCCCATGCGGCCCGCCTTGGCCGCCGCGATCAGCGCAGAATCGAGCCGGCTCATCTGGCCCGCGCCGACGCCCACCGTCTGGCCGTCCTTGGCATAGACGATGGCGTTGGATTTCACGTGGCGCGCCACGGTCCAGGCGAACATCAGGTCGTCAAGCTCCTGCGCCGAGGGCGCGCGCTTGGTGGCGACCTTGAGATCCTCGCGCGTCACGAAGCCCGAATCGTGGTCCTGCACCAGAAGCCCGCCCGCGACCTGCCGGTAGGCAAGGCGAGGTGCACGCGGATCGGGCAGCGCCTCGGTGACCAGAAGCCGCAGGTTCTTCTTGGCGGCAAAGACGGCGCGGGCGTCGTCATCGGCGCCGGGCGCGATCACCACCTCGGTGAATATCTTGGCGATCTCTTCGGCGGTCGCCCCGTCGAGGGGCCGGTTGAGGGCGACGATGCCGCCGAAGGCCGAGGTGCGGTCGCAATCGAAGGCGCGCGCATAGGCCTCTTTGAGCGTGCCGCCGGTGGCGACGCCGCAGGGGTTGGCGTGCTTGATGATGGCGCAGGCGGGGGCATCGCCGCCGAATTCGGCCACCAGCTCATAGGCGGCGTCGGTGTCGTTGATGTTGTTGTAGCTCAGCGCCTTGCCCTGGATCTGGGCGGCGGTGGCGACGCCGGGGCGGTTTGTGCCATCGGTGTAGAAAGCCGCGTTCTGATGCGGATTCTCGCCGTAGCGCAGCGTCTGGGCGAGGGTGCCGGCAAAGGCGCGGCGGCGCGGGGCCTCCTCGCCGATCGCGCCCGCCATCCAGGTCGAGACGGCGGCGTCATAGGCGGCGGTGCGGGCATAGGCCGTCTGGGCCAGGCGCTTGCGGAAGGGCAGATCGGTCCGGCCGTCATTGCGCTCCAGCTCCGCGAGCAGCGCCTCGTAATCCTCGACATCCGTGACCACGCAGACATCGGCGTGGTTCTTGGCGGCGGCGCGGATCATCGCCGGGCCGCCGATGTCGATGTTCTCGATGCAGGTGTCGTAGTCCGCGCCTTTCGCCACCGTCTCCTCGAAGGGGTAGAGATTGACCACCAGCAGGTCGATCGCCGGGATGGCGTGCTCTTCCATCGCCGCGACGTGGCTGTCGTCCGACCGCACCGCCAAAAGCCCGCCATGCACGCGCGGGTGCAGCGTCTTGACCCGGCCGTCCATCATCTCGGGGAACCCGGTGATCTCGGCCACGTCGCGCACTGGCAGACCTGCGTCGCGCAGAGTGCGCGCGGAGCCGCCGGTGGAGAGCAGCTCGACGCCGCGGGCATCGAGCGCGCGGGCCAGCTCGACGAGGCCGGTCTTGTCGGAAACGGAGAGCAGCGCGCGGCGCAGCGGGGCAAGCGAGGTCATGGATCGTCCTTCCTGGTCCTGGTCCGCCGGTCTCATGCCGGATCACCCCCGGCGCGCCACAGATCGCGCAGGGTCGGCACGGCATCGCCCGATCGCAGGAGCGACCAGCGGACGAGGGTCGCATAGGCCATCGCGCGGCCGGATAAAACCACCTGTTGCGTCGGCACCGGCCGGGGGCGGCTCTTTTCGAGATAGACCGAAGGCGCCAGTGACAGCCGCGCGCCGCCGTCATGCGACAGCACCCAGAGCTCGCCCGAGCGCAGCCGCAGCCGCGCCTGCGCGCCCTTCGGGTTGAGCTCGGGTTCGACATCGGGATGCAGGTGAAAGCGGATGGTGAAGGCCACGCCCGGATCGGGGCCCGCGCGGCTCGCCGCGTCGAAGGCGCGCTCGTCGGCCGGGCCGAGCGTGGTCAGAAGATCCTCGCCCACCAGCGCCTGGCCGCCCCGGCCGAGGCCAAGCCGCCGGTCATGGGTCAGGCCGAAACCCGCGCGCCAGGCGTCGTGGCTGGCCTCGATGCGCTGCACCCCGTCGGCGCGGGTCATGTGCGCCAGCACCTCGCGCGGCCCCTCGACCAGCGGCTCCGCCCCCTCCGGGCCGCGTCCCAGCCGGGCCGAGGACAGCCCTTCGAGGCAGAGCGTCGAATGCGACAGCGTGGCCCGCCCGGCGCAGTTCGGCATTGCCATTTCCTTTCAGGGTGTCACGCGTGTCGTCGCCCTGGATCACCTCGCCAGTGGTGGCGTCGG
>NZ_JAMYXC010000318.1 GCF_024159025.1 Limimaricola litoreus | reverse complement strand
ACCAGCGCGTCGCAACGCCCCGCCTCGGTCAGCGGCAGCTCGGCGGCCAGCCGCAACCCCGATGAGCTGCAGGCGGCCTCGCCGCCCGGCGTCGCCACACACCAGTCGAACAGCTGTCGCCCGGACAGGTTGCAGGCTGCGCGCAGCGGCTCGATGGCGCTGGCAAGCACCATGTTGGAGAAGCCGTCGAAGGGCAGAAAGACGATCCGAAAGGCCATGGTTGTCTTTATATGCAATGCATTTGGCCGGAATGGCAACAAGCTGGCGTCCGAAGGAGGCTAGGTTCGCCTCAATCGACATTTTCAATCCGATCGGAGGCGCGACCGTGAACTGGGACGCATTCATCACCTGTGCCGTGACGGGCTCGGGCCAGAGCCATCTCAAGAGCGACAAGGTGCCGGTGACGCCCGAGCAGATCGCCGCGGCCTGCATCGAGGCCGCCGGAGCCGGCGCGGCCATCGCCCATGTCCATGTGCGGGACCCCGAGACCGGCGCGCCCTCGCGCGATCCGGCGCTCTACCGCGAGGTGGTGGCGCGGGTCCGCGACAGCGGCACCGACGTGATCCTCAACCTCACCGCCGGGATGGGCGGCGACATCGTGCTCGGCTCGGCCGAGGCGCCGCTGCCGCTCGACGAGGCGGGCACCGACCTGATCGGCGCCACCGAGCGGCTGGTGCATGTCGAGGAGCTGCTGCCCGAGATCTGCACGCTCGACTGCGGCACGATGAACTTCGCCGAGGCCGATTACGTGATGACCAACACGCCCGGCACGCTGCGCGCCATGGCGCGGCGGATCCAGGCGGCGGGGGTGAAGCCCGAGATCGAGGTGTTCGACCTCGGCCATCTGTGGCTTGCCAAGACGCTGGTGGAGGAGGGGCTGATCGACGATCCGGTGCTGGTGCAGCTGTGCATGGGCATTCCCTTCGGCGCGCCCAATGATCTCAACTCGCTCACCGCGCTCACGAACAACATGCCCGAGGGCTGGGTCTATTCGATGTTCTCGATCGGCCGGATGCAGCTGCCCTTCGCCGCGCAGGCGGTGCTGGCGGGCGGCAATGTCCGCGTCGGCCTCGAGGACAACATCTGGCTGGAGCGCGGCGTGCCCGCTTCCAACGGCGACCTGGTGGAGCGCGCGGCGACGATGCTTTCGGCGATGAACGTCAACCTCATGACGCCCGCGCAGGTGCGCGAGAAGCTCAAGCTGAAAAAACGCTGGTAACCACCCCATAACATGCCGCGCGCGGCCCCGCGCCCGGTCGATTTCAGGGAGATTTGCATGACATTCACCGATATCAGCCGCCGCGGCTTTCTGGCCACCGGCACCGCCGCCCTCGCCCTCGGGCCCACCGCGCTGCGCGCGCAGGCCGGACCCAAGCGCGGCGGCGCGATCCGCATCGGCCATTCGGGCGGCGCCACCTCCGACACGATCGATCCCGCGACCTATGCCGCGGGGCCGGTGGTCACCGCCATGCTCGGCGGCGTGTGCAACAACCTCGTGGAGATCGACGCCGAGGGGCGGGCCGCACCCGAGCTGGCCGAAAGCTTCGAGCCCGACGCCGAGGCGCGGGTCTGGACCTTCAAGCTGCGCGACGTGGCCTTCTCGAATGGCGCCCGGCTCACTGCCGCCGACGTGATCGCCTCGTTCAACCACCACCGCGGCGAGGACACCAAGTCGGGCGCCAAGGGCCTGCTTGACCAAGTGGCCGACATCCGCGCCGATGGCGAGCGGGTGGTGGTGTTCGAGCTGACCGCCGGCAATGCCGATTTCCCCTTCGTCGCCGCCGACTACCACTTCGTCATCATGCCCGATGACGGGTCGGGCCGGATCGACTGGCAGGCCGGGATCGGCACCGGCGGCTACACGCTCGAAGAGCACGAGCCGGGCGTGCGCATCCGGCTCAAGCGGCGCGACGACTACTGGAAGGAGGACCGCGCCTGGTTCGACGAGGTGACGCTGCTGACGATCAACGACCCCACCGCGCGGCAGAACGCGCTGGTCACCGGCGAGGTCGACATCATCAACGGCGTGCCGCCCAAGACCGTGCACCTGCTGGGCCGCCGTCCCGGCCTGTCGCTGGTCGAGGTCACGGGCACCGCGCATTACCCCTTTCCGATGCATTGCGACACCGCGCCCTTCGACGACGTGAACGTGCGGCTTGCGCTCAAGCACGCGATCGACCGGCAGGAGATGCTCGACAAGGTGCTCAAGGGCCATGGCTCGCTCGGCAACGACCATCCGATCGCGCCGGGCAACCGCTTCCACGCCGCCGATCTCGAACAGCGCGCCTATGACCCCGACCGCGCGAAATACCACCTCAAGCAGGCCGGTCTCGACAGCCTTGATGTCTCGCTCTCGACCTCGGACGCGGCCTTCGCGGGGGCGGTGGACGCGGCCGTGCTGTTCCAGGAATCCGCCGGGCGTGCGGGCATCCGCGTCAATGTCGACCGCAAGCCCGCCGATGGCTATTGGTCGAACGTCTGGCTGAAGGACTCCTTCGCCATGAGCTACTGGAACGGCCGCCCGACCGAGGATTGGATGTTCAGCCTCGTCTATGCCGACGGAGCCGAGTGGAACGAGAGCCGCTGGAGCAATCCGCGCTTCAACGAGCTGCTGGTCGCCGCCCGGGCCGAGCTCGACGAGGGGCTGCGCGCCGAGATGTATCACGAGATGCAGGCGCTGTGCCGCGACGATGGCGGCTCGATCATCCCGATGTTCGCCAATTACATCGACGGCAAGAACGACCGCATCGCGCATGGCGAGGTCGCCTCGAACCGCTTCCTCGACGGCTGGAAGGTCGTCGAACGCTGGTGGGCCGTCTGATCCCGCCGCGCCCCGCCGCCCGACGGCGGCGGGGCATCTCCAAGGACTCTTCCGAAAGGCCCATCGCATGACCCGCACCCTCTCCCGCGCCGCCTGCATCGGCGGCGGCGTCATCGGCGGCGGCTGGATCGCCCGCTTCCTTCTCGACGGCACCGACGTCGCCGTCCACGATCCCCACCCCGACGCGCGCCGGATCATCGGCGAGGTGCTGGACAACGCCCGCCGCGCCCGCGCGCGGCTGATTTCCGCGCCGCCCGTGCCCGAGGGGCGCCTGAGCTTTCACGACGACATCGCCGGCGCGGTCGAGGGCGCGGAGTACATCCAGGAAAGCGTGCCCGAACGGCTCGATCTCAAGCACAAGGTCTTCGCCGCGATCGAGGCGGCGGCATCCCCGGAGGCGCTGATCGGCTCCTCGACCTCGGGCTTCAAGCCCTCCGAGCTGCGCGAGGGCGCCACCCATCCCGAGCGGATCTTCGTGGCCCACCCGTTCAACCCGGTCTACCTCGTGCCGCTGGTCGAGCTGGTGGGGTCCGGCCCGCAGGACGAGGCGGTTCTCGACCGCGCCGCCGACATTCTCGCCCGGACCGGGATGCACCCGCTCAAGATCCGCCGCGAGATCGACGCGCACATCGCCGACCGGCTGCTCGAGGCGGTCTGGCGCGAAAGCCTGTGGCTGGTGAAGGACGACATCGCCACCACGCAGGAGATCGACGACGCGATCCGCTTCGGCTTCGGGCTTCGCTGGGCGCAGATGGGGCTGTTCGAGACCTACCGCATCGCCGGGGGCGAGGCGGGGATGAAGCATTTCATCGACCAGTTCGGCCCGGCGCTGAAATGGCCCTGGACCAAGCTCATGGACGTGCCCGAGATGACCGAGGAGCTGTCGGCCAAGATCGCCGCGCAGTCCGACGCGCAATCGGGGCAGCACACGATCCGCGAGCTGGAGCGGATCCGCGACGACAACCTGATCGGCATCCTGCACGCGCTGCGCGCCAATGGATGGGGCGCGGGCGAGACGCTGCGCGCCATGGAGGAGCGCGCCTTCGCGCAGGCCCATGCCCGCGCCGCCCATGCCGCGCCCGACCCCGCCGCGCCGCTGGAGCTGCACCGTGCCAAGGTCGGCGGCGATTGGCTCGACTACAACGGCCACATGACCGAATTCCGCTACCTGCAGGTCTTCGGCGACGCGACGGATGCCTTTCTGGGCCATATCGGCATGGATGCCGGCTACCGCGCGCAGGGCCTGTCGGTCTACACGGTCGAGACGCATATCCGCCACCTCGCCGAGACCGGCGCGGGCGCGGATCTCACCGTCCGCACGACGCTTCTGGGCTTCGACGCCAAGCGCATCCGACTGCATCACGAGATGATCGACGGCTCCGGCACGGTGCAGGCCACGGCCGAGCACATGCTGATGCATGTCGACACGACAGCTGGCCGCGCCTGCCCGATGGGCGCGCCGCTGATCGACCGGCTGGCCGCGCTGGCGCCGGGCCAGAGCGCCCTGCCCGCGCCCGATCATGCTGGCCGCCCGATCCGCGACATCGGCTGGCCGCTCGGGGAGCCCGCCTGATGCATCCCCTTTTGCGCATGACGATGCAGCGGCTGGCGCTCGGGCTGCTGACGCTGTTCGCGATCTCGCTGTTCATCTTCCTGGCGATCGAGCTTCTGCCCGGCGACCTGACCGAGGAGATCCTCGGCCAGTCCGCCACGCCCGAGACGGTCGCCGCCTTCCGCCGCGAGCTGGGCCTCGATCAGCCGGCGCATCTGCGCTATCTCGACTGGCTCGGCGGCGCGCTCATGGGCGATTTCGGCACCTCGCTGGCCAATGGACGCGAGATCGGCGAGCTTCTGGCCGCGCGCTTCGGCAACACGCTCTTTCTCGCCGCCTATGCCGCGGCGATCTCGGTGCCGCTGGCGCTGTCTCTGGGGCTTCTCGCGGCGCTCTACCGCGGCAGCTGGTTCGACCGTTTCGTCAACGTGGCGACGCTGAGCTCGATCTCGTTCCCCGAATATTTCGTGGCCTATATCCTGCTGCTGTTTCTCTCGGTCAAATGGGGGCTGTTTCCCTCCATCGCCGATTTCGGCAGCGGCGCGGATCTGGGCACCATGCTCTACCGCACCTTCCTGCCGGCGCTGACGCTGGTGCTCGTGGTCACCGCGCACATGATGCGGATGACCCGCGCCGCGATCATCAACCTGCTGGCCCAGCCCTATATCGAGATGGCGCGGCTCAAGGGCGCCTCGCCCGCGCGGGTGATCCTGCGCCACGCCCTGCCCAACGCGCTGTCGCCGATCATCAACGTGGTGGCGCTCAACCTCGCCTATCTGATCACCGGCGTGGTGATCGTCGAGGTGGTCTTCGTCTTTCCGGGGCTGGGGCAGCTGATGGTCGATTCCGTGGCCAAGCGCGACATCCCGGTGGTGCAGGCCGCCTGCCTGATCTTCGCGGGTATCTACATCCTGCTCAATCTCGCCGCCGATCTGCTGGCCATCGCCACCAATCCGCGGCTGATGCACAGGAAATGACCGATGACGCTGACTGACATAAAGACCGCCCCGCCGACGGCCTGGTTCGGCATCGTGGTGATCGCGCTCTACATCCTCGTCGCCCTCTTCGCCCCCCTCATCGCGCCTTTCGGCGAGACCGAGATCGTCGGCATGGAGTTCGAGCCCTGGGGCGGCGCCTACCCCCTGGGCACCGACAACCTTGGCCGCGACGTGGTCTCCCGGCTGATCTGGGGCACGCGCAATTCGCTCGGCATCGCGCTGGCCACCACCGCGCTGGCCTTTGGCGCAGGTGCGACGCTCGGGCTTCTGGCGGCTGTGACCGGGGGCTGGGTCGATCAGATCCTGTCGCGGCTGGTCGACATGCTGATCGCGATCCCGGCGCTCTTGTTCGCGCTTTTGCTGCTGTCGATCTACGGCACCGGCATCGTCAACCTCGTGATCGTCATCGCGGTGATCGAAGCGACGCGGGTGTTCCGCCTCGCCCGCGCCGTGGCGATGGACGTGGTGGTCATGGATTACGTCGAAGCCGCGCGGCTCAGGGGCGAAGGGCGCGGCTGGCTGATGCGCCGCGAGATCCTGCCCAATGCCGCGGCACCGCTGATCGCGGAGTTCGGCCTGCGCTTTTGCTTCGTGTTCCTTGCGATTTCGGCCCTGTCCTTCCTCGGGCTGGGCATCCAGCCGCCCACCGCGGATCTGGGCTCGATGGTGCGCGACAACGCGGCCCTCATCACCTTCGGAGACATCACCCCGCTCCTACCCGCCGCCGCCATCGCGCTTTTGACGGTGAGCATCAATTTCGTCGTTGACTGGGTGCTGCACCGCGCATCCGGCCTCAAGGACTGAGAGGTTCAAGATGACCGATCCCCTCCTCACCATCCGCGATCTCAGGATCGAGGGCCGGCAGGGCCGAAGCTGGACCCCGATCGTCAAGGGCGTCGATCTCGAGCTGAAGCGCGGCGAGATCCTCGGCCTGATCGGCGAGAGCGGCGCCGGGAAATCGACGCTGGGCCTCGCCGCCATGGGCTATGCCCGCGACGGCACCCGCATCTCGGGCGGCTCGATCGACTTCGACGGGCAGGACCTGATGGCGCTGTCGGAACGCCGCAGGCGCGGCCTGCGCGGGCGGCGCATCGCCTATGTCGCACAATCGGCTGTGGCCAACTTCAACCCGGCGCACCGGCTGATCCGGCAGTTTTCCGAAGCCCCGACCGAGATCCACCGCATCAGGGACCGCGACGAGGCCGAGGCCGAGGGCCGCGCGCTCTATGCCCGGATGCGGCTCCCCAACCCCGGCGAAATCGGCTTTCGCTACCCGCATCAGGTTTCGGGCGGACAGTTGCAGCGCGCGATGACTGCGATGGCGATGTCCTGCCGTCCCGATCTCATCATCTTCGACGAGCCGACCACCGCGCTTGACGTCACCACGCAGATCGAGGTGCTGGCGGCGATCCGCGACGCGGTGCGCGAGTTCGGCACTTCGGCGATCTACATCACCCATGATCTCGCGGTGGTCGCCCAGATGGCCGACCGGATCAAGATCCTGCGCCATGGCATGGAGGTCGAGGAACAGCCGACCCGCGCGATGCTCGCCGCACCGCGCGAGGACTACTCGAAGTCGCTCTGGGCCGTACGCAGCCACGAGGCCGCAGCCCGCCCGGCCCCCGCCGAAGGCGAGACCCCGGTGCTGCGGCTGTCGAAGGTTTCGGCCGAATACGTGCGCGGCACGCGGGTGCTGCACGATGTCAGCTTCGACATTCCCCGCGGCCGCACCGTCGCGGTGGTGGGCGAGAGCGGCTCGGGCAAATCGACGACGGCGCGGGTGCTGACCGGGCTGCTGCCGCTCAGCACGGGGCGGGTCGAGCTCGACGGCGCGCCCCTGCCCGACCGGCTCGCCGGGCGGTCCAAGGATCAGCTGCGGCAGATCCAGATGATCTACCAGATGGCCGATACCGCGCTGAACCCCAAGCAGACGATCCGCGAAATCATCGGCCGGCCGCTGCGCTTCTATCTCGGGCTCAGGGGCGCGGCGCAGGAGGCACGGATCCGGGAGCTGTTGGACGCGATCGAACTCGACCCCGACAGCTATATCGACCGTCTGCCCGGCGCGCTTTCGGGCGGGCAGAAGCAGCGCATCGGCATCGCCCGCGCGCTGGCCGCCGAACCCAGGCTCATCGTCTGCGACGAGGTGACGAGCGCGCTCGACCAGCTCGTGGCCGACGGCATCCTGCGGCTCCTGCGGCGCCTGCAGGAGGAGCGGGGGCTGAGCTACATGTTCATCACCCACGACCTCGCCACCGTCCGTGCCATCGCCGACCATGTGGTGGTGATGCAAAACGGCGAGGTGGTCGAACAGGGCCCGCGGGACGAGATGTTCGCGCCGCCGCACCACCCCTATACCGAGACCCTGCTCGCCTCGGTGCCGCAGATGGATGCGGACTGGCTCGATACCGCGCTGGCCCGCCGTGGGGAGAACTGAGATGCGCGTGACCGATCCCGAGATCCTGCGCTTCATCGCCGAGACCGAGGCCGCCTACCCGGCCGAGGCCAATTCCGCCTCGGCGGCCGAGAACCGCCGCCATTACGACGCGATGTGCGCGGTGTTCCGCAGCCCCCGGCCCGAGGGGCTCGCCGTCACCGACAAGGCGGTGGCGGGGGTGCCGATCCGCCGCTACCGGCCGCGCGGCGCGGCGGGGCCCTTCCTGCTCTACCTGCATGGCGGCGGCTACGTCGTGGGGTCTCTCGACAGCCATGACGACGTCTGCGCCGAGATCGCGCAGGCCACGGGGGCGGAGCTGGTCGCGGTCGATTACCGCCTCGCGCCCGAGCATCTCTACCCCGCACAGCTCGACGACGTGGAAACGGTCTGGCGGGCCGAGAGCGCGCGCCGCCCCGGCATCGTCATGGGCGACAGCGCGGGCGGCGCCCTGGCGGCGGCGCTGTGCCTGCGCATGCGGCGCAAGGGCGGGCCGATGCCGCTGGCACAATGCCTGATCTATCCGGGGCTGGGCGGCGACATGTCCGCGCCCTCCTATGCCGAGAATGCCGAGGCGCCGCTCCTGCGCACCGCAGATATCGCGCATTACGCGGGCGTGCTGACGGGGGGCGACACGACGCTGCGCGAGACGGACCCCGAGCTGTCGCCGCTGCGCGCCGCCGATTTCGAAGGCCTGCCCCCGGCCCTCGTCGTCACCGCCGACGTCGATCCGCTGCGCGATGACGGCCCGGCCTTCGTCGAGGCGCTCACCGCCGCCGGCATCGCCGCAGAATGGCGCAACGAGCCGCAGCTGGTGCATGGCTACCTGCGTGCCCGCCATCGCAGCACCCGCGCCGGGCAAAGCTTCGAGGCGATCTGCGACTGGCTGCGGGGGCGGCTGCGCTTGATCGGCTGACCAGCCCGGTCGATGCCGCGCCGGTCCGCGACCATGCGCGCCGCCGGGGCCGCGCCTTACGGGCGGCGCGACCGGCTGTCGGAACTCGACGGGGTGATCGGCGTCACCATGGATATCGGCGGGAGGACCAAGGCGGCGCGCTCGCCTTTTTGCGCCTCAACGGTCACGGCTTCCTTCCACAGAGCCCGGAGGCCCCCGGGAGGGTGGAAGGGCCCGCCCCAAGCGAAGCGACCTCGGCGACCGAGGCCGTTCTCGCGCGATGGCCGGGGGCCGGCATGGCGCCGGTCCCGAAGGCCATCAGAGCTTCAGGTCGCCTGCCCCGCTCTCGATATGCGGCGCCCAGAAGGCGATGCTTTCGGCGATCGCCGGGATCACGTTTCGGTCGTCCGGTTCGCGCTCCTTGAAGGACAGCTCCAGGCAGATCTCGTTGTCGCGCGCGCCGCCCTCGGCCAACGCCGCCAGCAGCGGTTTGGGCTGTACCCGGCCGGTCGCGTTGTGCTCGGCGGTGAAGGGGCGATGCCCGCCCTTGTCCATCTTGGATTGCTTGATGTGGATGATCGGCGAAACCTCGGGCACCGCCCGCGCCCAGGCATAGGGATCGGTGTCGTCGGGATTCGGGCTGGTGACGTCGCCATGGTCGATATCGGCCATCATCCACATCGGCACCGCCATCCCGGCCGCGGTCAGCCGCTCCTGCAGCGCCAGGGTCTCGGCGATGGTCGGACCGAATTCGCGGCCGACGCTCATCGGCTCCCAGAACACGTAATCGAGCCCCGCCGATTTCGCGTGCTCGGCCACCTCCGCCCAGCAGTCGATGGCGATGCGGATCATCTCCTCGCGCCGCGCGGCATCGTCGAAATCGCGATAGGTCAGGATCGCGAACTGGGTTCCGACCGACCGACCGCCCAGATCGCCGATGATGTCGGCAAAGGTCTTGAACCAGTCGACATAATAGCGCCGCACATCACGATCCGGGTGGCCGAAATGGTTGAGACGGCCATAGGGGCCGGTCATGCCCGAGGTCACCCGCACACCGGTGCGCGCCAGCGCCCGGCCCATTTCGCGCGTCAGCCGGCGGATCACCGGGGCGGGCCAGGACGGGTTGATGAATTCATGCGTCAATTGCAGGTCGCGGATGCGCAGGTCGCGGGCCACGGTGTCGATCAGATCGCCCGCTTCGGCGAAGCGATTCACCAAAGGGTTGGTGTTGAGCGAGAGCGTCAGCGCCATCACGCGGCCTCCCTGAGCGTGCCGTCGAACCATTTGGAGAATTCCGCCTGCTCGGCAGCACTCAGCTGGAGCCGGTGCTTTGTGCGCCGCCAGATCACGTCCTCCGCGGTCCGGGCCCATTCATGTGCCGCGAGATAGCGCGCCTCGGCTTCGTAGAGCATGCCGCCGAAATGCCGTCCCAGCCCCTCGATCGAGCTGGCGCCATCCACGACCATATCGATCCGCGTGCCGTAGAGCCGGGCGTAGTGCCGGCGCAGATCGCGCGGCATCCAAGGGTAGCGGCTCCGCAGGCTCTCGCGGAAGGCCTCGAAATCGGCGTTCTCGATCGCGCCACCGGGCAGCGGCGCGTTCTCGGTCCAGTCGTCTTTCATGCCGGGAAAGAGGCCCTTCAGCTTGTGCATGCCCCGCTCGGCCAGCTCGCGGAAGGTGGTGATCTTGCCGCCGAACACGTTCAGGAGCGGCGCGCCGCCGGTCTCGTCGAGGTCGAAGACATAATCGCGTGTCACCGCCGAAGGGTTGCCCTGCCCATCGTCGAACAGGGGCCGGACGCCCGAGAAGCTCTCCAGCACATCCTCGCGCGCGAGCTTTTCCTTGAAGTAGCGGTTCACGGCGGCGAGCAGGTACTCGATCTCGGCCTCGTCCGCCGTCACCTCCTCGGCGCGGCCCTCATAGGCGACATCGGTGGTGCCGATCAGCGCCTTATCGCCCTCGTAGGGGTTGATGAAGATCACGCGCTTGTCGTGGTTCTGCACGAGATAGGCGTTGGAGCCTTCCCAGAACTTGGGCACCACGATGTGGCTGCCCTTGACCAGCCGGACATTGCGCGAAGAGTTCGCCCCGGCCACCCGGCGGACGACATCGGTGACCCAGGGACCTGCCGCGTTGACCAGGACGCGGGCCCGATGCTCGCGCGTTTCGCCGGTCTCGCTGTCGCGGGTGGTGACGATCCAGTGGCCCTCCGCGCGCCGGGCCGAGACGCAGGGGCTGCGGGTCAGCACCTCGGCGCCACGCTCGGCGGCGTCGACGGCGTTGAGGACGACGAGCCGCGCGTCATCGACCCAGCAGTCGGAATACTCGAAGCCGCGGGTGTACTTGTCGAGGATCGGCGCGCCTTCGGGGTCGCGCTTCAGGTCGAGCGTGCGGGTGCCGGGAAGGCGCTTGCGGCCGCCGAGGTGATCGTAGAGGAACAGCCCCAGCCGCACCAGCCAGGCGGGCCGGTCCTCGGGGCTGTGCGGCAGCACGAAGCGCAGCGGCCAGATGATGTGCGGCGCGTTACGCATCAGCACCTCGCGCTCGATCAGAGCCTCGCGCACCAGCCGGAACTCGTAATATTCGAGGTAGCGCAAGCCGCCATGCACCAGCTTGCCCGAGCGCGACGAGGTCCCCTCGGCGAGGTCGTCCTTCTCGCACAGCACCACGCTCAGGCCGCGCCCGGCGGCATCGCGGGCGATGCCGGCGCCATTGATGCCGCCGCCGATCACGAAGAGGTCGATGGGCTCGTCGGTCATGTCGCTGTCCTTTCATTGGCCGCCATCGCGGCCCGGTGTTGAGCGAGCCCGTCCCAGACCGGCGCCAGCGCGGCGCGGGCCCGGACATAGGCCGGAAAGAGCGAGGCGTAGGTGTCGCGCAGGACCGGGTCTGGCGGCTCGGCCGCGCCGAGCAGCGGCGTCACCCATTCGGCGATGCACGCCTCCATGTCCGGGTAGGCGCCGATCGCCACCGCCGCCATCATCGCCGCGCCTGCCGCGCCGGCCTCCTCGCGAGCCGAGACCCGCACCTCAGAGCCGGTCGCCGCCGCCAGCACGC
>NZ_JAMYXC010000056.1 GCF_024159025.1 Limimaricola litoreus | reverse complement strand
GCCGCATCGGCGGTGCCGAAGGCCGGCGGCGGCGTGCTCGCCGGCGACAGCAGCCCGGCCAGCGCCTCCCAGCCGGAGTTGAGAAGGTCTGTGAGAACCGTGCCGCCCGGTTCGAGATCGAGCCCGCTCACCGCCTCGCGCCCGGCGGCGGCGGTCTCGCCCACCAGCCGGCCGGAGGGGTCGAAGACCCGCAGCTCGATTCCGTCGCGCAGGTCGAGCGCCGCGAGGCTGGAGGCGACGTCGATCCCGTCGCCGGTCATCAGGTCGACCGGGGCGACGCCGGGCAGCTGCACCTCGAACAGGTCGGCGACCAGCTCGGCCTGGCTCACCAGAGAGGAGGCCCTCTGGAAGGCGAGATTGTCGCGCGACGGGGTGAGGTAGAGCATCCCCGCCACCAGCAGCAGCAGCGCGATCAGGTTGAAGGTGATGATCTTGCGCGCCAGCGGCGACCGGTTGAGCCGCACCAGCCGCGTGCGACGGCGCGGCAGGTCGGAGGTCTCGGGCGAAACCCAGTCCTCTCCGAGGACGACCCGTTCGCGCGTCTCGCGCCCCCCCTCGTGGGCGGCGCGGCGGACCGAGTTGAGGTCCCTCACGTCGATCTTGGGGGCGGCGGTCATGCGCGGTCCATCCTCGGCTGGCGGGGCCTATTCCTCGTTGTAGCGATAACCGATCCCGTAGAGGGTCTCGATCGCCGAGAAATCCGGGTCGGCGTTGCGCATCTTCTTGCGCAGCCGCTTGATGTGGCTGTCGATGGTGCGGTCGTCGACATAGACCTGATCGTCATAGGCCACGTCCATCAGCTGGTCGCGGCTCTTGACGAAGCCCGGGCGCTGCGCCAGCGCCTGCAGCAGCAGGAACTCGGTCACGGTGAGCGAGACGTCCTTGCCCTTCCAGGTCACCGCGTGGCGCAGCGGGTCCATGGTCAGGTGGCCGCGCTCCATGACCTTGTTCTCCTCGGTGACCTCGACGGTCTCGCCCGAGATGGCCTCCTGGCGGCGCAGCAGGGTGCGGATCCGCTCCACCAGCAGGCGCTGGCTGAACGGCTTCTTGACGTAGTCGTCGGCGCCCATGCGCAGGCCCAGCACCTCGTCGATCTCGTCGTCCTTCGAGGTCAGGAAGATCACCGGCATCTGCGTCTTCTGGCGCAGCCGCTGCAGCAGGTCCATGCCGTCCATGCGCGGCATCTTGATATCGAGCACGGCCATGTCGGGCAGCTTCTTGTTGAAGGCGTCGAGCGCCTGCTGCCCGTCGTTGTAGGTCTCGACATCGAAACCCTCGGCTTCCAGCGTCATCGATACGGATGTCAGGATGTTCCTGTCGTCATCCACGAGTGCGATTTTCGACATCGAGATCCCTTTCATGTGCGGATTCTTGCTTATGGCCCCCAATCGTCTTCCCGATTTGCCGGCCACAGATCAAGCCTGCAGGGCGAATCGCGGCCCCGAAGACGCCTCATTTGCGCCGAAATGCGATAACCAATGGCTAAAATGCCTCACCTTTGTCATGCGAGACGGGCCCGTTGTCCCGGCATGAGGGGCCGCGCAGGCGGTGATCGGGCGCGGCGCGGGGAGCGGTTGCGCTAACAGTCAGGCTGGTTGCGTTAACAGCATGGTCGCTTTGAAAAACATCGTGTTATGCCGGTGGTGGGAGCCAGATGACGGCCCCGAGGAGAGGAGCCGGACGATGCAGCATGGACGCGTGAACCCCGAGATGACCCTCGAGGCGCAGGGAGTCAGCGGACTGGGCGAGGTCTATTACAACCTCACCGAGCCGCAACTGATGCAGGCCGCGATCCGGGCCGGGGAGGGCAAGCTGGGCCAGGGCGGCACGCTTCTGGTCACCACCGGCCAGCACACCGGCCGCAGCCCCAAGGACAAGTTCGTGGTGCGCAGCGCCACCACCGAAGACACGATCTGGTGGGAGAACAACGCGGCGATGGAGCCGCAGGCCTTCGCCACGCTCAAGGCCGACATGCTGGCCCATCTCGCGGGCCGGACCATGCATGTGCAGGACCTCTACGCCGGGGCCGACCCCGCGCACCGGATCGACGTGCGCATGGTGACCGAACTGGCCTGGCACGGGCTGTTCATCCGCCACCTGCTGCGCCGGCCCGAGCGCGCGGCGCTCGACGGCTTCGCCCCCGAATACACCGTGATCAACGCGCCGAGCTTCCGCGCCGACCCCGAGCGTCACGGCTGCCGCTCCGGCACGGTGATCGCGCTCAATCTCGACGAGAAGGTGATCCTGATCGGCGGCACCGAATACGCGGGCGAGAACAAGAAGGCCGTGTTCACGCTGCTCAACTACCTTCTGCCCGAAAAGGGCGTGATGCCGATGCATTGCTCGGCCAACCACGCGCCGGGCAACCCGGTCGACACGGCCGTGTTCTTCGGCCTGTCGGGCACCGGCAAGACCACGCTTTCAGCCGATCCGGGCCGCGTGCTGATCGGCGACGACGAGCATGGCTGGTCCGAGCGCGGCACCTTCAACTTCGAGGGCGGCTGCTACGCCAAGACGATCTCGCTCTCGGCCGAGGCCGAGCCCGAGATCTATGCCACGACGCAGAAGTTCGGCACCGTGATCGAGAACATGGTGCATGACGAGGATACGCTGGAGCTCGATTTCGAGGACAGCTCGCTCACCGCGAACATGCGCTGCGCCTATCCGCTGCACTACATCTCCAACGCCTCCGAGGACGCGCTGGGCGGACACCCCAAGAACATCGTGATGCTGACCTGCGACGCCTTCGGCGTGCTGCCCCCGATCGCGCGGTTGACGCCCGCGCAGGCGATGTATCACTTCCTGTCGGGCTTCACCTCCAAGGTCGCCGGCACCGAGCGCGGCGTGACCGAGCCCGAGCCGACCTTTTCGACCTGCTTCGGCGCGCCCTTCATGCCGCGCCGCCCCGAGGAATACGGCAAGCTGCTGCAGCAGAAGATCGGCAATCACGGCGCGACCTGCTGGCTCGTGAACACCGGTTGGACGGGGGGCGCCTATGGCACCGGCCGCCGCATGCCGATCGCCGCGACCCGCGCGCTTCTGGCCGCGGCGCTCGACGGTACGCTGGCCGAGGGCGTCTTCCGCAAGGATCCGAACTTCGGCTTTGACGTGCCGGTGTCGGTCGAGGGCGTCGACGACGCGCTGCTCGATCCGCGCGGCACATGGGCCGATGCCTCCGCCTATGACGCGCAGGCCGCCAAGCTGGTGCAGATGTTTGCGGACAACTTCGCACAATACGTGCCGCATATCGACGAGGACGTGCGCGCCGCCGCCATCGGCTGAGCGCAGCACCGCCCGCGCGGGGGAGGGGAGGCCCCCGCGCGGCGCTTGACACTCTGTCGCCCGCGCCGCCCAATGGCCGCGCAGGCGACGGAGATCCAGCATGACCAGACCGTTCGGCACCACGCTCGTGGCCGCGCTTTTCGCCGCGACGCCCGGCTTTGCACAGCAGGCCGAGGCGCCCGAGGTGCCCGAGGTGGTTGTGGAGGCGGCGCAGGACGATCTTTCCACCCTGATGATCCACGCGCCATGGCCGCGCCCGCTGCCGCTTTCGGACGGGCGTGCGGGGCTGTCGGACCGCGTTTCCTTCGAGGTCGAGGGCACGCCGGTCTACGGCACGCTGGCGCTGCCGCCGGATGGCCCCGCGCCCACGGTGCTGCTGCTGCATGGCTTCACAGGCGACCGGGACGAGCTCGATATCGCGGGCACGGGCGAGGGGGTGTTTCGCCGCACCGCGCGGCTTCTGGCCGAGGCGGGATACGCCAGCTTGCGCATCGATTTCCGCGGCTCGGGCGAAAGCATCGAAGGCTTCGATTTCGCGCAGACCACCTTCGAAAGCCAGATCGCCGATGCCCAGGCGGCGCTCGACTGGCTCGATGCGCAAGAGCGCGCGGGCGGGCCGGTCCACCTGATCGGCTGGAGCCAGGGTGGGCTGGTCGCGGCCACGCTGGCGGGGCGCGGCGCGGATCCGGAGGCGGTGGCGCTCTGGGCGGCGGTGGCCGATCCGCAGATCACCTTCGCCTCGCTGTTCGGCGCAAAGGTATTGGAGCAAGGCGTGCTGTCCGAGGCCCCCTCCACCGTCGCCCTGCCATGGGGGCAGGAGATCACCCTGAACCAGCCCTTTTTCGAAGGCGTGCTCGACGCCGATCCGCTGGCCGAGATCGCCCGCTACGATGGCCCGCTCTTCGTGGCCCAGGGCAGCGAGGACGCCACCGTCGACCCGGCGCAGGCCGAGATGTGGCTCGCGGCGCATGAGGGGCCGCAGGAGTTCTGGCTGCGCGAGATGGACCACACCTTCGACGCGTATCAAGGCCCCGCGCAGCTCGACGAGATGGTCGCCGCCACGGTGGCCTTCTTCGACATGCTGGGCGCGCCCTAGCGGATCGGCAGCATCAGCGCGTCGTCGAGCGCACAGTCGCGGATCACGTCCGCGCCGCAGTCGCGCGGCTCGAGATCGCGGGTGAGGCAGATCCGCACCTCCTGCACCATGCCATCCCGGCAGGTCACGGTGAGCCCGTCGGCGGAGAGACCGGGATTGTCGCGCAAGAAGGCCTCCTCGACCAGCGCAGCGGGCAGGGTGACCTCGTCCTCGAGCCGGCGGAACTCCACCGGGCGGGTCACCGCGCCGTAGGCCTCGCGCGCGGCCTCGAAATAGGCCCGCGATGACAGGCCCGCGCAGGTGCCGTGCTTCTTCCACTGGTGCCAGGCCGAGCCACCGGTGCCCATGATGTCGGCCATGGCCGCCGTCTCGCGGCGCGATGGGGCGGCCTGGGTGGTGTTGCAATAGTCGGGCCAGCCCGTTTCGTATTGCGGCCAGAGACCGTGCAGCACCCAGCCCAGGTCGCGGCTTTCGTCGCATTGCTCGGAATCGCGCGCGTCGCCCTCGCGCGCGCACCAGCCGGGCGACCAGCTCAAGCTCAGCACGTAGTAGTCGAAATCGCCCGGCGTTTCGGCCTGCGCCGTGCCGGCGCAGAGAGCCAGCGCCGCGATCGCTCTTGCCGCAAAGGTCATTTATGTCTTTCCTCCTGCCAGTGTGATCCCTATATAGCGCGTTGAGTTCCCCGAAAATGGAAACCAGGATCGCCAGCGCGGTCCGCCCCAGGCCGGGGCCGGGGGAAGACGTGTTTTTCGAAAGGGTGTTCACATGGCTGACAAACCGCTCATGGCCAAGGCCACCGCCGTCTGGCTGGTGGACAACACGACGATCAGCTTCAAGCAGATCGGCGATTTCTGCGGGCTGCACGAGCTCGAGGTGCAGGGCATCGCCGATGGCGACGTGGCCGCGGGCGTGAAGGGCTTCGATCCTGTCGCCAACAACCAGCTGACGCAGGACGAGATCGACAAGGCCGAGAAGAACCCGCTGCACAAGCTGAAGCTCAAGTTCAACGCCTCGGCCGTGGGCGAGGAAAAGCGCCGTGGCCCGCGCTACACGCCGCTCTCCAAGCGCCAGGACCGCCCCGCCTCGATCCTGTGGCTGGTCAAGTTCCACCCCGAGCTGAGCGACGGCCAGATCTCCAAGCTCGTCGGCACCACCAAGCCGACGATCCAGGCGATCCGCGAGCGCACCCATTGGAACATCGGCAACATCGACCCGATCGATCCCGTGGCGCTGGGCCTGTGCCGCCAGTCCGAGCTCGATGCCGCCGTGCAGCAGGCCAATGCCAAGCGCCTGCGCGACGGCTCGGCCATGAGCGACGACGAGCGCCGCAAGCTGGTCTCGACCGAGCAGAGCCTCGGCATGTTGCCCGAGCCCAAGATGCCCGCCTCGATGAGCGGCCTCGAAGGTTTCACCCTCTCCGAGAGCACCTCCGAGGAGGAGGACGAGCCCAAGGACGAGCGCGACGTCAAGGATGCCGACAGCTTCTTCAACCTGCCCGGCAAGGGCGACGAGGACGAGGACGACGAGGACAAGTGATCCTTTGGCGCGCCGGGGGCCGCGGCCCCCGGCGCGCAGGCGGTCTCAGGCCGCCACCCGCGCCTCGGCATCGGGAAAGATCCGGTCGTAGCACCAGGTGAAGACGAAGGTGTAGCCAAGATAGAACAGCGCGAAGCTCAGCTGCACCATGAAGGATTCCACGTAGCCCAGCCCCAGCCACCACGAGAAGATCGGCAGCAGGATCGCCAGCAGCCCCAGCTCGAACGCCGTGGCGTGCAACGCCCGAAGCGGCAGGGTCTTGGCCGTAGTGCCGCGCCAGCGCTTGAGCGCGTGGTCGAAGGCGAAGTTGAACGCGTAGTTCCAGCAGGTCGCCACCAGCGACGAGATCACGCTGATCGCGCCGATGTCGAGCAGCGGAAAACCGTAGAGCCACGCGCCCAGCGGCGTCACAAGCGCCAGCCCGATCAGTTCGAAGCTGACGGCCTGCCGGATACGGTCTGATTTCGTGCGCATGGAGGTCTCCGCTCTGGCCATGTCCGCCGGGTCGTCCCGGCCTGTGGGCCCCCGGCAGGGGGCGGAGGTCGTCCTCGCTTGGGTCAGGGAATAGAACGTCTCGCGGTCGTGCCGCAAGGGGCTACAGGCTGCGCCGGGCCCTGAGCGCCGCGCTGATCGTGCCGTCGTCGAGGTAATCGAGCTCGCCGCCCACCGGCACGCCCTGCGCCAGCGAGGTCACCGAGACGCCTGGCAGCTGATCGGCGATGTAATGCGCCGTGGTCTGCCCGTCGATCGTGGCGCCGAGCGCGAGGATCACCTCCGATACCGCCTCGGACTGCACCCGGTCCATCAGCCGCGGGATGCGCAGCTCCTCGGGGCCCACGGCGTCGAGCGCCGAGAGCGTGCCGCCCAGCACGTGGTAGCGGCCCTTGAACACGCCCGCGCGCTCCATGGCCCAAAGGTCGGCCACGTCCTCGACCACGCAGATCTGCCCCGTCGCGCGGCGCGCGTCGTCGCAGATGCCGCAGACGTCGCCGGTGCCGACATTGCCGCAGTTGAGACATTCGCGCGCGGTGGCCCCCACCTCCGTCATCGCCTCGGCGAGCGGGGTGAGCAGCGTGCCGCGCTTCTTCACGAGATGCAGCACCGCGCGCCGGGCCGAGCGCGGCCCGAGCCCGGGCAGGCGCGACATCAGCTCGATCAGCCGGTCGATCGCCTCGCGGTCCTCGCTCACAGTCGGGCCTCGCGCCGGCCGACGCGGCGGATTTGCGTATTTGGGGAAAGATGAACCAGGGAAACGGCCCTCAGAATGGCAGGTTCATGCCGGCAGGCAGGCCGAGCTCGTCCTGGATCTTCTTCATCTCCTCCTGCGAGCGCTCGGTCGCGCGCGACTGCGCGTCCTTGATCGCGGCGAGGATCAGGTCCTCGACCACCTCCTTCTCGGAGGCCACGAAGATCGACGGGTCGATGTCGAGCCCCGTGAGCTCGCCCTTGGCGGTGGCGGTCGCCTTGACGAGACCTGCGCCGCTCTCGCCGGTCACGGTGATGGTTTCGAGATCCTTCTGGATCTTCTCCATCTTGCCCTGCATCTCCTGCGCGGCCTTCATCATCTTGGACATGTCGCCCAGGCCACCGAGCCCCTTGAACATCGCTGATCTCCTCGAATGCGTTTGGCCTCAGATACGGTCGCGCAGGCCCTCTCACAAGGGCGGCGCGGCGATTGGGCTCACTCTTCCTCGAACGGGTCCCACTCGTCCTCGACCTCCTGAAGGGCCTCCTCGGCGGCGTGCTGGCTGCGCTCGGCCTCGGTGCGGATCTCGGTGATCTTGGCCTTGGGAAAGGCCGCGAAGACCGCGCGCACCAGCGGATGCGCCTCGGCCTCCTGCCTGAGCGCCAGCGCCGCGGCGTCGCGCGTCTCGGAAATGGTGGGCGCGCCGCCCTCGTTCGCCACGCTGATCGCCCAGCGCGCGCCGGTCCAGGCCTGCAGCTTCTGGCCCAGCCTTTGCGCCATGTCGGAGCGCGCATCCGGCGTCGGCTCGAACTCGATCCGGCCGGGGGCATAGCGCACCAGCCTGAGCGTCGTCTCGACCTCGATCAGCATGTGGACGTCGCGGTGGGTGCGAATGAGCTCGACCACCTGCTCGAAGCTGGCGTAGCGCGCGAGCGGATTCTCGGCTTGCGCCACCGCGGGCTGGGCCGAGCCGCGTGCCGAGGGGCCCGAGGGTGCGGCATGGGTCGGGGCAGGGGTGCCCCGCGCCTGCGCAGGTCCACCCTGCGCCGGGCGCGCGCCGCCGCCGCCGCCGCCTGAGGGGGGCGGGGGGACAGGCGAATCCTGCAGCTTTCGCACCAGCTCCTCAGGGCTGGGCAGGTCGGCCACGTGGGTGAGCCGGATCACCGCCATCTCGGCGGCCATCATGGCGTTTGGGGCGTGGGCCACCTCTTCGAGCGCCTTCAGGAGCATCTGCCACAGCCGGGTCAGCACCCGCATCGGCAGGTTTTCCGCCATGGCCGCGCCGCGCGCCCGCTCGTCGGGGCCCACCGTGGGGTCGTCGGCGGCCTCGGGCGTGATCTTGATGACGCTCACCCAATGCGCGATTTCGGCGAGGTCGCGCAGCACCGCCATCGGATCGGCCCCTTCGGCGTATTGCGCCGACAGCTCGGTCAGCGCAGCGGCCGCGTCGCCCCTCAGTACCATGTCGAACAGATCGAGCACCCGGCCGCGATCCGCCAGCCCCAGCATCGCGCGGATCTGCTCGGCGGTGGTCTCGCCCGCGCCGTGGCTGATCGCCTGGTCGAGAAGCGAGGTCGCGTCGCGGGCGGAGCCCTCGGCGGCGCGCGTGATCAGCGCCAGCGCGTCGTTGGCGATCTGCGCGGTTTCGGCATCGGCGATGCGGCGCAGCATGCCGATCATCACCTCGGGCTCGATCCGGCGCAGGTCGAATCGCTGGCAGCGCGACAGCACCGTCACCGGCACCTTGCGGATCTCGGTGGTCGCGAAGATGAACTTCACATGTTCGGGCGGCTCCTCCAGCGTCTTCAGAAGCGCGTTGAACGCCCCCGTCGACAGCATGTGAACCTCGTCGATGATATAGACCTTGTAGCGCGCCGAGGCCGCCCGGTAGTGCACGCTATCGATGATCTCGCGGATGTTGGCGACGCCGGTGTTGGAGGCCGCGTCCATCTCCATCACGTCGACGTGACGGCCTTCCATGATCGCCACGCAATGCTCGCATTGGCCGCAGGGTTCGGTCGTCGGGCCGCCCTGACCGTCGGGGCCGATGCAGTTCATGCCCTTGGCGATGATCCGCGCGGTCGTCGTCTTACCGGTGCCGCGGATGCCTGTCATGATGAAGGCCTGCGCGATCCGGTTCGCAGCAAAGGCGTTCTTGAGCGTGCGCACCATCGCGTCCTGCCCGACGAGATCGGCAAAGGTCTCGGGCCGGTACTTGCGGGCGAGAACCTGGTAGGCGGGGGCGTCTGACATGCATCGGGCTCCGGGGATCGGGACCGGGCCAAGCTATGCGCTGGGCGCGGGGAGGTCCACCTCAGGCGCGCTCACAACAGCCACAGGATCGCGCTAGTGGCCAATCCGCCGAGCGATAGCATCACCGCGAGGATCAGCATCCGCCGCGCGCCCTGCGCCTCGGCGACATGGCTGGAGATCCGGCGCTGGGCACGCCGCGCCTCATGCGCGGCGGCGACAAAGATCAGCACGGCGGTGACAATGAAGATGGTGGCCACGGCCTTGGCCAGCCACGTCGGCTCGAATTCCCCGAACACCGCCTTGAGACCGATCGCCACCGCGAGCGCGGCCATGCCGGTGCGCATCCAGCCCGCGAAGGTCCGCTCATTGGCCAGCAGAGTCCGATCCTCGGCCCAGTCGGTGCGGTCCTCTGCCCATCTGGTCTTGGCATCGACCTCGCGGTCGCCCTCGGTCTCATCCATGCGGCCTCCTTCACCGGGCCATCAGGCCCGGCAGGGGAGGGGGCGTCAACCGCCCTTGCGGCGGCGCGCCCCGCGCTGGGTCGTCTTGATGTGCTTGGTGAAGCTGCGCCCGCGCGCGCGCCCTTCGGCCAGCGTCTCGGAATTGTGCCGGTCCTCGGCCTCCAGCTTGCGCCAGCGCGCGAGCCGCGCGGGATCGAGATCGCCCGCCTCGACGGCGGCGCGCACGGCGCAGCCCGGCTCGGTCTCATGCGCGCAATCGGAGAATCGGCAGGCGCTCACAAGCTCGGTCACGTCGTCGAACAGCTCCTCGATCCCCTCGGCGGTGTCGGTGAGCTGCAACTCGCGCATGCCCGGCGTGTCGATCAGCCAGCCCCCGGCGCGGCAGCGCCTGAGCGCGCGGAATGTGGTGGTGTGCCGCCCCCTGGCGTCGTCCTCGCGGATGCCTGCCGTGGCCTCGGTCCCGCCGGTGAGCGCGTTCTGCAACGTGGTCTTGCCGACGCCCGAGGAGCCGACGAGGGCGAGGGTCCGGCCCAGCCCGCACCACGGCTCCAGCCGCGCCGCGTCATCGAGATCGCGCGCGTTCAGCGCCATGGCCACGACCAGCGGCGAGATCGCGCGCGCCTTGGCGAGGTAGGGTTCCGGGTCCTCGACCATGTCGGATTTGGTAAGGATCACCAGCGGCAGGCAGTCGCCCGCCATGGCCAGCGCGACATAGCGCTCGAGCCGCGCCGGGTTGAAGTCGTCGTTGCAGCTGGTGACGATGCCCAAGGTATCGACATTGGCGGCAACGAGCTGGCGCGAGACGGTATGGCCCGCGGCGCGGCGGGCGATCTGACTGCGCGGCGCGAGGCGGGTGCGCGCCGCCCCGTCGCGCATGCCGACCCAGTCGCCCACCGCGAAGCTGCCCGCCCCCGAGGGGGCCATGAGCTTCACCGGGCCATCGGGGGTGAGCGCCACGAGAAGGGTGCGGTGGATCTCGGCCACGCGCGCGGGCGCGTCGCCCTCTTCGAGCTGCTGCGCGAAATGGTCCGACCAGCCGAGGTCGGAGAGTGTCAGATCTGTCAATGGAATGGTCCCGTCACGAAAGAACACGGGCCCGCCGGGGCGGGCAATCTCGCGTCGGGCAAGGGGCGGCTCAGGCGGCCCTTGCCCGGAGGGCGATCACAATCTTCATGATGTCCTCCGATCTTCGGGTGGGTGAGAGGCTGAACACGACCCAAGCGGGGCTCGTTGCGGCTGCTTCCTTCCGGACCTGACCGGGTTGGCGAGGCGCTTGCCCGCGCCAACCTCTCGATCCGCGATATAGGGAAGGGCGCCGCGGGACGCAAGACCGTGCCGAAAGGTCGCGGTGCCGAAAAGGTCCCGGCCCGCGATCAGGCCGGCAGCGGCAGCAGCCCTGCCGCCCGCGCGCCCGCCATCAGTTCGCGCGCCAGATGCGCGGCATGGGCACCGGTCGTGCCGTCGGCCTCGGGCACCTGCACCACGGTCATGCCCGCCGCCATGCCCGCCTGCGCGCCGGTGTCGCTGTCCTCGAAGACGAGACAGCGTTCGGGCGCGGCGCCGAGCCTGCGCGCGGCTTCGAGATAGGCGTCGGGGGCGGGCTTGGCTCTCTCGATGTCCTCGACCGTCACGATGGTGTCGACATGCGCATCGAGCCCCGCGGCGCGGATCTTGGCCAGCCCCGGCGTGCGGCGCGAGGAGGTGGCGATCGCCATCGGCAGGCCGAGCTCCGCGATCGCGGCGATCAGCGCCTCGGCCCCGGTTTTCAGCGCGAGGCCCTCGCCGAGCCGCACCTCGACCCGCGCATCCCAATCGGCATAGAAGCGGGCCTTGTCGAGCGGCTGGCCGGTGTGGTCGCGGATCAGCTCGACCCGGCGCTCGTCATGCACGCCCGCCAGGCTTTCAAAGAAATCGGGCGCGATCTCGATGCCTTGCGCGGCCAGCGCCGGCAGCGCCTCGGCGTTGCACAGCGTTTCGGTGTCGACCAGCGTGCCGTCGAGGTCGAAGATCACGGCGTCATAGCGGCGGGGCATCGGGGCGTCCTTGTTCTGGCCGGGCCGCCATAGCCGAGCCGCGGGCCTGAGTCGATGGGAAGGGCCGCGCCTTCGGGGCCGAAGCGCAGCTCGAAGCGGTGGTAGCCTCCCGCTGCCGGGCCGAGCGGCGCGACCTGCCGCGCGAGCCGCGCCGCACC
>NZ_JAMYXC010000086.1 GCF_024159025.1 Limimaricola litoreus | reverse complement strand
GACATACAGACGTTGATCCATCGAAATGAACCGAAGCCGCCCGCATATCTCTTCAGATATCATCAATGTCAAAGAGCGTGGAGGAAACCAAAACAACAGCGCCCTAACTTGCGGCGCCGCGCCTCGTCCCCTCCGGAATGTCCCCGCCAGTGCATCTCTGCGCCGCCGGTGAGGGGCTATTTAGGGATGGCGCGTGCGAGTCGCAACAGCAAAAACGCGTCGGGGAGCAAAAAAGTTCACTTTTCTCGACGAAGCGCTTGCCCGTGCCTCTGCCGCCACCCTCAAAGGCTGTCGCGCAGGATCTCTTCCAGTGTCTCGACCGGCAGATCGACAGGGTTGCCGCGCATCGACGACGAGCCACGCGAAGCCTCGGCGAGCTCGGGCAGGTCGGCGGCGTCCACGCCCATCGCGGCCAGACGCTTCAGGCCATGATCGTCCATCCAAATCTCAAGCGCATCGAGCGGATCGCCCTTGGCGCCCAGTGCCCCGCCGATCCAGGTCGCGACTTCTTCATGGCGCGTCATCTCGCCCCCCTGCCCCGTCACGGCCCGGGCATTGGCCCGCAGCACGCCGGGCAGCAGCCGCCCGCAAAGCGCGCCATGCGCGGCCCCGGTCCGGCCGCCGAGAACGCCCGCAAAGCCGTGCACCGCGCCCAGCCCCGCATTGGCGAGCGCCAGACCGCCGAAGAGGCTCGTCATTGCCAGATCGTCGCGCGCCGTCGTTTTTTCTTCGCGCATCAGCCGCTCCAGCGCGGCAAGACCGCGCGGAATCGCGTCGCGGCACAGCGCGTCGGTGAAGGGCGTGGCCTTGCAGGACAAATAGGGCTCGATCACCTGCGTCACCGCGTCGAGCCCCGAGGCCAGCGTCACGGCGCGCGGCGCGCCGTCGGTGAGCGCCGGGTCGACGATGGCGAGATCGGCCAGCATGCGGTCGTCGCGCAAGGAAACCTTGCGGCCATGCTCGGGCACTCCGATCACCGCGTTCTTGGTAACCTCGGCGCCGGTGCCGGCGGTGGTCGGCAGGGCGATGAAGGGCAGTGGCGCGGCCTCCAACGGACGCCCCTCCCCCACCACTTCGAGATGGCGCATCGCCCCGCCCGGCGTCGGGATCAGCGCCGCGGCTGCCTTGGCCATGTCGATCGCCGAACCGCCGCCCAGCGCCGCCACCACCTCGACCCGCAGGTCGCGACCGCGCGCGACCACCGTGTCGAGATCATCGAGTAGCGGCTCGCCCTTCTGGCGAAACTCCTCGACCTCGGCCCCAAGAGCGCGCAGGTCGGCAGCGAGGCGGTCGGCCCCGGGATGCGAGCCGCGCAGCAGAAGCACCCTCATGCCATGAGCGCGGATCGCCTTGGCGGCCTCATCGGCCCGGCCCCGCCCGAAGACCACGCGGCCCGCCGTCAGGATCTCGAAACCGCTCATACCGCACGCGTCGCGGCCACGGCACGGCCCCAGGCGGCGTAGCCCGCCTCGCGCGTTGCCTCGTCCATCTCGGGCGCAAAGCTGCGGTCAAGCTTCCAGCTTTCGGCAAAGCCCGCCTGGTCGGGATAGATCCCGGCCTTCATGCCGGCGAGCCAGGCCACGCCCAGCGCCGTGGTCTCGGTGATCTCGGGGCGATCGACCGGCGCGCCGGTGATGTCGGCGAGGAACTGCATGGTCCAGTCGCTGGCGCTCATGCCGCCGTCAACCCGAAGGGTTGCGCGCTCGGCCTCGCCCTGCCAGTCGGCGCGCATCGCCTCCAAGAGGTCGCGGGTCTGGTAGCCGACGCTTTCGAGTGCGGCGCGCGCCATCTCGCGCGGGCCGGTGTTGCGGGTGATCCCGAAGACCGCGCCGCGGCAATCGGGGTCCCAGTAGGGCGCGCCCAGGCCCGTGAAGGCGGGGACCATGATCACGCGCTGCTGCGGGTCCGAGGCCTCGGCCAGGCCCTGCGTCTGGGATGCCTGCTCGATCAGGCCGAGCCCGTCGCGCAGCCATTGCACCACGGCGCCCGCGATGAAGATCGAGCCTTCGAGCGCGTAGGTTGGCTTGCCATCCAGCTGGTAGGCCACGGTGGTCAGCAGCCGGTGGGTCGAGCGCACCGGCGCCTCGCCGGTGTTGAGCAGCGCGAAGCACCCCGTCCCATAGGTGGATTTCAGCATGCCGGGCGCAAAGCAGGCCTGGCCCAGCGTCGCGGCCTGCTGGTCGCCCGCCACGCCGAGGATCGGGATGTTGCCCCCCAGAAGGTCGGTCGTGCCGAAATCATCGGCGCAATCGCGCACCTCGGGCAGCATTTCCATGGGAATGTCGAGCATGCCGCAGATGGTGCTGCTCCAGCGGCCCTCGTGGATGTCGTAGAGCATGGTGCGGCAGGCATTGGTGGCATCGGTGGCGTGCACCGCGCCCCCGGTCAGGTTCCAGATCAGCCAGGTATCGACCGTGCCGAACATGAGCTCGCCCTTACGCGCCCTCTCGCGCGCCCCATCGACATGGTCGAGGATCCACTTGAGCTTGGTGCCCGAGAAATACGGGTCGATGATCAGCCCGGTCTTGGCGGTGACGGTCTCCTCCTCGCCGCGCTCGCGCCAGTCGCGGCAGAAGGCGGCGGTGCGGCGGTCCTGCCAGACGATGGCGTTGTGAATGGGGCGGCCCGTCTCGCGCTCCCAGACCAGCGTGGTCTCGCGCTGGTTGGTGATGCCGATCCCGGCGATCTCGGTAGCGGAGAGGCCGGTCTTGTCGAGCACCGCGCGGCAGACGCGCAGCGTGCTTTGCCACAGGTCGTCCGGGTCATGCTCGACCCAGCCGCTGTCGGGGTAATGCTGCGCGAACTCCTCCTGCGCCACGCCCGCGATCTTCATGCCTGCGTCGAAGAGGATGGCGCGGCTCGAGGTGGTGCCCTGGTCGATGGCGAGGATGTGGGTCATCGGATGCTCGTGTCTTGAAAGGAAAACGCCGCGGGCGGGACGACCCCGCCCGCGGCGCGAAGGGCCGGGGCCGCGCTGCGGCCCCGGCGGCGGGGAGGCTTACTGCCAGGAGGAGATCAGCTCGTCATAGGCGATGGTCTGGGGCTCTTCGTCCTCGTTCTCCAGCTCGGGCTTGGGCGCGCCGGGCTGGTCGAGCCAGTACTGCGGATCCTGCTCCTCGTTCATGACGGGGCCGAGATCGCCCTGGATGCCCGCGCGCTCAAGCCGCTCGAGCACCTGCTCTTGCTGCTCGCACAGGCTGTCGAGGGCCTCCTGCGCCGTCTTCGCGCCCGAGGAGGCATCGCCGATGTTCTGCCACCACAGCTGCGCCAGCTTGGGATAGTCGGGGATGTTGGTGCCGGTGGGCGACCAGCGCACCCGGTCGGGCGAGCGATAGAACTCCACGAGGCCACCAAGCGCCGGGGCGCGCTCGGTGAAGCTTTCGTGCTGGATCGTGCTCTCGCGGATGAAGGTCAGGCCGGCATGGGCCTTTTCGACATCGACGGTCTGCGAGGTGACGAACTGGGCGTAGAGCCAGGCCGCCTTGGCCTCCTCGACGGGGGTGCTGTCGAGAATGGTCCAGGAGCCCACGTCCTGATAGCCGACCTTCATGCCGTCTTCCCAATAGACGCCGTGCGGGCTGGGGGCGAGGCGCCATTTGGGCGAGCCGTCCTCGTTCACGACCGGGATGCCCTCTTCGACCAGCGACGGCACGAAGGTGGTGTACATGAACATCTGCTGGGCGATCTCGCCCTGCGCCGGGATCGGGCCGGATTCCGAGAAGGTCATGCCCGCCGCGGCCGGCGGCGCATAGGCCTTCAGCCAATCGACGTATTTCTCGATCGCATAGACCGCCGCGGGCGAGTTGGTCGCACCGCCACGATCGACGCAGGAGCCGACGGGCTGGCTGTTCTCGTTGACGCGCACACCCCATTCGTCGACCGGAAGGCCGTTGGGCTCGCCCTTGTCGCCCATGCCGGCCATCGACATCCAGGCATCGGTGAAGCGCCAGCCGAGCGAGGGGTCCTTCTTGCCGTAGTCCATGTGGCCATAGACCTCGCCATCGACGCCCATGTGGCTCAGGTCGCGGCCGGTGAAGAATTCGGCGATGTCCTCATAGGCCGACCAGTTGACCGGCACGCCGAGCGGATAGCCGTACTCGGCCTCGAAATCCGCCATGTTCTTCTCGTCGGTGAACCAGTCGTGGCGGAACCAGTAGAGGTTCGCGAACTGCTGGTCGGGCAGCTGGTAGAGTTCGCCATCCGGGCCGGTGGTGAACTGAAGCCCGATGAAATCGTCGAGGTTGAGGTTGGGATTGGTAACGTCGGCACCCTCGTTCGCCATCCAGTCGGTCAGGCTGCGCGCCTGCTGGTAGCGCCAATGCGTGCCGATCAGGTCGCTGTCGTTGACATAGGCGTCGTAGATGTTCTCGCCCGACTGCATCTGCGTCTGCAGCTTCTCGACCACGTCGCCCTCGCCGATCAGGTCGTGGGTGACCTCGATGCCGGTGATCGCGGTGAAGGCCGGGGCCAGCACGGTGGCCTCGTATTCATGGGTCGGGATGGTCTCGGAGACCACGTTGATCGACATGCCCGAGAACGGCTCGGCGGCGTCGATGAACCACTGCATCTCGGCTTCCTGCTCCTCGCGCGTGAGGGCGGAGCGCTCGATCTCCTCGTCGAGAAAGCCGGTCGCGGCCTCCATGTCGGCCATGGCGGGGCCCGCCATGAGGCCGAGCGCGAGGCCCAGCGCGGTGGTGGATTTCAAAAGCGGGTTCATATGGTTTCCTCCCATTTGTCGAACCGTGCAAAGACGCCGCCTCCCGAGCCGGCGCCATACCTTCCCGTCAGACCCAGCGGAACACCGCCGCGGCGTAGACGAGACAGACCAGCATCGCCCAGGGCTGCGGCGCCTCCGTGAGGCCGAGCCAGGCGAGATTGATGAAAGCGGAGCCCAGAAGCGTGATGAAGAGCCTGTCACCACGCGTCGTCTCGATCCCCAGCACGCCGGTGCGCGGCGTCTCGGGGTAGCGCACCGCCAGCAGGGTGAAGATCACCAGAAGCACCGCGATCGTGCCGAAGAAGATCGCCGTCGGAACGGTCCATGCCATCCATGCCATGTCGTCTCTCCCTCTCTCAGACGCGGCCCAGGGCAAAGCCCTTGGCGATGTAATTGCGCACGAACCAGATCACGAGCGCGCCCGGCACGATGGTGAGCACCCCCGCCGCCGCCAGCACGCCCCAGTCGAGCCCCGAGGCCGAGACGGTGCGGGTCATGGTGGCCGCGATCGGCTTGGCATCGACGCTCGTCAGCGTGCGCGACAAAAGCAGCTCCACCCATGAGAACATGAAGCAGAAGAAGGCCGCAACGCCAACGCCGCTCGCCACCAGCGGCATGAAGATCTTCACGAAGAACTTCGGGAAGGAATAGCCGTCGAGATAGGCGGTCTCGTCGATCTCGCGCGGCACGCCGCGCATGAAGCCTTCGAGAATCCACACCGCCAGCGGCACGTTGAACAGCGTATGCGCCAGCGCCACTGCGATATGCGTATCAAACAGCCCCACGGACGAATAGAGCTGGAAGAACGGCAGCGCGAAAACGGCAGGCGGCGCCATGCGGTTGGTCAGCAACCAGAAGAACAGGTGCTTGTCGCCCATGAAGCTGTAGCGCGAGAAGGCATAGGCCGCAGGCAGAGCCACCGCGATCGAGATGACGGTGTTGAGCGTCACGTAGATGATCGAGTTGACGTAGCCCATGTACCACGACGGATCGGTGAGGATCTTGACGTAGTTGGCGAAGGTCAGGTCGCGCGGCCAGAGCGAAAAGGCGCCAAGGATCTCGGTGTTGGTCTTCAGGCTCATGTTGATGAGCCAGTAGATCGGCAGCATCAGGAACACGAGATAGAGCGTCATCACCACCACGGAGCCCGAGGGGCGGAACCGGCGGCGGCTCTTGGCGCGCCGCCTTGCGGCGGTGACGTCACCGGGGATCGAGGCGGCGTCGGGGGCGGAAGTCGCGTCGGTCATCACCGGCCCTCCCTTTTGTCGAGATTGGTCATCACGGTGTAGAACACCCAGGAAATCAGCAGGATGACAAGGAAGTACATCAGGCTGAACGCCGCCGCCGGGCCCAGGTCGAACTGCCCCAGAGCCATCTTCACGAGGTCGATCGAAAGAAAGGTGGTGGCATTTCCGGGGCCGCCGCCGGTGACGACGAAGGGCTCGGTGTAGATCATGAAGCTGTCCATGAACCGCAGCAGGATCGCAATCATCAGAACCCCCGCCATCTTGGGCAATTCGATGAAGCGGAACACCTTCCAGCGCGAGGCCTGATCGATCTTGGCGGCCTGGTAATAGGCGTCGGGGATCGACTGCAAACCGGCATAGGCCAGAAGTGCGACCAGCGAGGTCCAGTGCCAGACATCCATGACGATGACGGTGGCCCAGGCGGCGAAGAAGTCCTGCGTATAGTTGTAGGAGATGCCGAGCTTGGCCAGCGTGTAGCCCAGAAGCCCGATGTCGACCCGGCCGAAGATCTGCCAGATCGTGCCGACCACGTTCCACGGGATCAACAGCGGCAGCGACATCAGCACGAGACAGAAGGAGGCCCAGAAGCCCTTTTTCGGCATGTTGAGCGCGACGAAGATGCCCAAGGGCACCTCGATCGCGAGGATGATGCCGGAAAAGACGAGCTGGCGGCCCAGCGCGTTCCACATCCGCTCGCTCTCGAGCATGTCGCGGAACCAGTCGAGCCCGGCCCAGAAGAAGACATTGTTGCCGAAGGTGTCCTGCACGGAATAGTTCACCACGGTCATCAGCGGGATCACCGCCGAGAAGCCGACGAGGATCAGCACCGGCAGCACGAGAAACCACGCCTTTTGATTAACGGTCTTGTTCATCACGCGGCCCTCCCCTGCCTGCGCTCGGGCGCGACGCGCCACTCATCGGCATAGACGTTGATGGCTTGCGGCTCGAACACGATGCGGTCGGCGCCCGCGGGCACCGGCTCGCCCTCGTCGAGAATGGCGTTGGCCGCCGTGCCGCCGACATCGAGCCGGACGATCTTGTGGCGACCCACATCCTCGACGCGCAGCACCCTGGCGGGCAGCCCCTCGCCGCCCGCGCGCAGCCGCACGAATTCGGGGCGCACGCCGATCTGGGCGTGTCCGGCGACGGGCGCGTAGGCATCGGCGAGCGGCACGCTCGCGCCTTGCACGGTGGCGTTCGTCCCTGCGATCTCGGCGTCGAACAGGTTCATGCCGGGCGAGCCGATGAAGAAGCCGACGAAGGTATGGGCGGGCCGCTCGAACAGCTCCTGCGGCGTGCCGATCTGCACCACGCGCCCGTCATACATCACCACCACCTTGTCGGCGAAGGTCAGCGCCTCGGTCTGGTCGTGGGTGACGTAGATCATCGTGTGGCCGAAATCATGGTGCAGCTGCTTGAGCTGGGTCCGAAGCTCCCATTTCATATGCGGGTCGATCACGGTCAGCGGCTCGTCGAACAAAAGCGCGTTGACGTCCTCGCGCACCATGCCGCGCCCCAGAGAGATCTTCTGCTTGGCATCGGCGGTCAGCCCGCGCGCCTTGCGCTTGAGCTGGTCCTCCATGCCGATCATCGCGGCGATCGCGTTCACCCGCTCGGCGATGTATTTCGGATCGGCGCCGCGGTTCTTGAGCGGAAAGGCGAGGTTATCGCCGACGCTCATCGTGTCGTAGACCACCGGAAACTGGAACACCTGCGCGATGTTGCGCTCGGCCGTGGGCGCATGGGTCACGTCGTGCCCGTCGAACAGGATGCGCCCCTGGCTCGGCTGCAACAGCCCCGAGATGATGTTGAGCAGCGTGGACTTGCCGCAGCCCGAAGAGCCCAAGAGCGCGTAGGCCTCACCATCGACCCAGTCGTGGTTGAGCTCTTTCAGCGCCCAGTCGTCATCCTTGGTCGGATGCTTGAGATAGGAATGCGCGAGATTGTCGAGCGTGATCTTGGCCATGTCAGGCGGCCTCCACGTAAGCGGCCGGGGCGACGAGCGCGCCGTCCTCGGCAAAAACATAGACATGCGCCGGATCGAGATAGGCGGTGAGCGGCTGACCGGGCTTGAGATTGCGCACCCCATGGATCAGCCCGACCCAGCGTTCGCCGTGATGATCGAGATGCACGAAGGTCTCCGAGCCGGTGATCTCGGTCACCGCGAGCCGGGTCTCGAAGCCGATGTCGCCCTCGTGCCCGCGCTCGAGCTCCATGTGGTTGGGCCGGAAGCCGCCCGTGTAGCGCCCGTCCCGCAGCGCGGCGAGCGTGCCCGAAGCCGGGATCTCGCGCCCGCCGTCGAGCCGCAGCACAGCGCCGCGCTTGTCGAAGGGCAGGAAGTTCATCGGCGGGTCGGAGAACACCCGCGCCGTGGTCGCATCCACCGGGTGGCGATAGACTTGCGGTGTCTCGCCGAACTGCGTCACCCGCCCCTCCCAAAGGGTGGCGACATGGCCGCCCAAGAGCAGCGCCTCCTCGGGCTCGGTCGTGGCATAGACGAAGATCGAGCCCGCCTCTTCGAAGATCCGGGGGATCTCGGCGCGCAGCTCCTCGCGCAGCTTGTAGTCGAGATTGGCCAGCGGCTCGTCCAGCAGCACCAGCCCCGCATCCTTGACCAGTGCGCGGGCCAGCGCGCAGCGCTGCTGCTGGCCGCCCGACAGCTCCAGCGGCTTGCGGTCGAGCATCGGCGTGAGCTTCATCATCTCGGCCGATTTGCGCACCGCCGCGTCGATCTCGGATTTCGACTTGCCCGAGATCCGCATCGGCGAGGCGATGTTGTCGTAGACCGTCATCGAGGGGTAGTTGATGAACTGCTGGTAGACCATCGCCACCTTGCGGTCCTGCACCCTCTGGCCGGTCACATCCTCGCCGTTCCACAGGATGCGGCCCGTGGAGGGCTGATCGAGCCCCGCCATCAGCCGCATCAGCGAGGTCTTGCCCGACAGCGTCGGCCCCAAGAGCACGTTCATCGTGCCGTTCTGCAACGTGAGATCGGTGCGGTGGATATGGGTCTGACCCTCCACCCGCTTCGACACGCCCTCCAGCGTCAGCGTCATGTCATTCCTCCCTGCCCGCCCGGCCTCAGCCGTGCCGCGCGGCCCTCTCTCTTTGCATCCAGTCCTCGAGGGCGGCGGCCTGATCCTCGGTCAGGCGCAGCCCCAGCTTCGATCGCCTCCACAACACGTCATCCGCGCTGCGAGCGTATTCCTTTTCCACGAGCCACGCGACCTCGGCCTCGGTCAGCGTCGCGCCGAAATCCCGGCCCAGATCCTCCGGCGTCCTCGCCTCCCCGAGAATCACGCGCGCCTCGGTGCCGTAGGCGCGCACCAGCCGCCGGGCCCAGCGCGCGTCGAGAAAGGGGTAATCCGCCATCAGCCTCGCGATCAGCGGCTCCACCCCGTCGACCGGGAAATCCCCGCCCGGCAGCGCCACACCGGCGGTCCATGCGCCCTTGTCCATGGCGAGGAAGGGCGCGATCTTCTCCATCGCGCTCTCGGCGAGGCGGCGATAGGTGGTGATCTTGCCGCCGAAGACGTTGAGCACCGGCGCGCCGCCCGTGGCCTCGACCGTCAGCGTATAGTCGCGCGTCGCCGCCGTGGCCGAGGAGGCGCCGTCGTCATAGAGCGGACGCACGCCCGAATAGGTCCAGACGATGTCCTCGCGCGTCACCTCGCGCTCGAAATAGCGGCTCGCGAAGCGGCAGAGATAGTCCTGCTCCTCGGGCGTGCAGACCGCCGGTTCCGACGGATCGGGGTGATCGGCATCGGTGGTGCCGATCAGCGTGAAATCGGTCTCGTAGGGGATGGCGAAGATGATCCGCCCGTCGGTGCCCTGGAAGAAATAGCATTTGTCGTGATCATAGAGCCGCTTGGTGACGATGTGGCTGCCGCGCACGAGGCGCACGCCCTCGCGCGTCTCCACCTCGATCGCGCCCTTCAAGAGCTTGCCGACCCAGGGCCCGCCCGCATTGACCAGCATCTTTGCCCGATGCGTGCGCCGCGCGCCGGTCTCGCGGTCCTCGATCTCGACGGCCCAGAGATCGCCCTCGCGCGCGGCGTGCAGCACGCGCGTCTGGGTCATGATCTTGGCACCGCGCGCCTGCGCGTCGCGGGCGTTGAGCACGACGAGCCGCGAATCCTCGACCCAGCAGTCGGAATACTCGTAGGCCGTCTCGAAATCGGGCCTGAGCGGCGCCCCCGCCGGGTCGTTCTTCAGATCGACGGTGCGGGTGCCGGGCAGGATCTTCCGACCGCCCAGATGGTCATACATGAAGAGCCCCAGCCGGATCAGCCAGGCCGGGCGGCGCCCCTTCATCCACGGCATCACCGTGCCCAGGAGCTTCGAGGTCGGCGTGTCGCTCTCGAAGCGCATCGAGGGGTGATAGGGCAGCACGAAGCGCATCGGCCAGGAGATATGCGGCATGGCGCGCAGCAGCGTCTCGCGCTCGATCAGCGCCTCGCGCACCAGCCGGAACTCGAAATATTCGAGATAGCGCAGCCCGCCGTGGAACAGCTTGGTCGAGGAGGAAGAGGTCGCCTGCGCGAGATCGTCCATCTCGGCCAGCGTGACCGACAGGCCCCGCCCCGCCGCGTCGCGGGCGATGCCGCAGCCATTGATGCCGCCGCCGATGACGAAGAGGTCGCTCACGCTTTCGGATGACTGGATCGCAGACAAGTGGACCTCCCCGCCCCGCGTTCGGTTGCAGCGTGATCCTGCACTTCTCGGCCCGCGTTTGGCAAGATGGTTTTTTCGTTTGTGTTCGCTTTCTGGAAAGCGCGCGGGAAGCGAAAGCGATGGATCGGCTAGGCAATTACCTGATGGGGCGAGCGATTCAGCCCTTCCGCTGCCCCATCGCCCCGATTTCGAAGCACCACCCCACCGAGAGCCGCGCGATCGCGTTGCATACCGCGCATTTTCGCGCATTATGGAACACGGCCATGGGAACGGAGACGATGTCGCAAAGCTTCAGGCAGCCGGAGATCCTCGAAATCGCGCGCCGTGAGGGGCGGGTGACGGTCGAGGGGCTGGCCGAACATTTCGGGGTCACGCTGCAGACCATCCGCCGCGACCTGAGCGATCTGGCCGAGGCCGGCCGGCTCGACCGGGTGCATGGCGGCGCGGTGCTGCCCTCGGGCACGGCCAACATCGGCTACGAGCACCGCCGCGCGCTCAACCCCGAGGCCAAGGCCGCCATCGCCACCGCCTGCGCCGCCGAGATCTCGGACGACGCCTCGATCTTTCTCAACATCGGCACCTCGACCGAGGCGGTGGCGCGGGCGCTTCTGCGCCACCGTGGGCTGATGGTGGTCACCAACAACATGAACGTCGCCACGATCCTCGCCGAGAACGCCGAGGCGCAGGTGATCGTCACCGGTGGCGCGCTGAGGCGCTCGGACGGCGGGCTGGTCGGCGCGCTGACCACGCGGACAATTCAGCAGTTCAAGTTCGACCTTGCCGTGATCGGCTGCTCGGCGCTCGACGAGACGGGCGACCTTCTGGATTTCGACATCGAGGAGGTCGGCGTGAACCAGAGCCTCCTGGGCCGCTCGCGCCGCACCGTGCTGGTGGCCGACCATTCCAAGTTCTCGCGCACCGCGCCCGCGCGCATCGCCTCGCTGCGCGAGATCGACGCCTTCTACACCGACGCGCCGCCGCCCGCCGCGCTGGCGCAGCGCTGCGCCGAATGGGGCACGCGTATCGTCGTGGCCGCACCGGTCTAGGCGGACTCTGGCGATTCACCGTCCGAGGCCATAGAGGGAGCCGAGCCGCCTTTGCGGCGCCCGGAGGCCCGATGCGTTCCACCCTGCCCCGACTGGCTTTGCGCCTCGCGCTGGTCGCGCTGTTGATCGCGGCCAATCTCTGGCTTGCCTTCTGGCTGCGCGATTTCGCCGCCGACATGGTGGCGCAAGGGCGGATGGAGCTGCTCGGCGCGACGGTGGCGGGGCTCCTGCTGGTCTATGCGGTGGTGCTGGCGATCCCCTTCGTGCCCGGTGCCGAGATCGGGCTGGCCTTGCTGATGGCGCATGGGGCCTCCGCCGCGCCCTTCGTCTGGGGCGCGACCGCGCTGGGGCTGCTCATCGCCTACGCCGCGGGCCTGGCGCTCTCGGCGCCGCGCGTCTGCCACGCGCTG
>NZ_JAMYXC010000213.1 GCF_024159025.1 Limimaricola litoreus | reverse complement strand
GCCCGACATGACGACCGGCCGGGAGCGCCCGACCGTGCCCGGGGGCCGCGCCCCCGCGACCGCGCCACCAGCGACGGCGGATGATGACCGCCGGACGGGAGCCCGCATGACCGATGCCAGCATGACCGACCTGCGCTACAAGGGCGCGCCCGAAGCCTCCATTGGCGACTACTTCGCGCTCTTGAAGCCGCGGGTGATGTCGCTCGTCGTCTTCACCGCATTGGTGGGTCTCGTGGTGGCGCCCGTGCCGGTGCATCCTTTCCTGGGCTTCGTGGCGGTGCTGTGCATCGCCGTGGGCGGCGGCGCGTCCGGCGCGCTCAACATGTGGTGGGACGCCGACATCGACGCGATCATGCGGCGCACCAAGTCGCGCCCGATCCCGTCGGGCAAGACCACGCCCGGCGATGCGCTGGCGCTGGGCCTCACGCTGTCGGGCTTCTCGGTGGTGGTGCTGTTCCTCGCAGCCGGTCCCCTGGCCGCAGGGCTTCTGGCCTTCACCATCTTCTTCTATGCCGTCGTCTACACCATGTGGCTCAAGCGTTCGACGCCGCAGAACATCGTCATCGGCGGTGCCGCGGGCGCCTTTCCCCCGATGATCGGCTGGGCCGCGGCCACGGGCGACATCGCGATCGAGAGCGTGCTGATGTTCGCGCTGACCTTCATGTGGACGCCGCCGCATTTCTGGGCACTGGCGCTGTTCGTGAAGTCCGATTACGGCGATGCGGGCGTGCCGATGCTCACCGAAACGCATGGCCGCCGCTCCACCCGCCGTCACATCCTCGCCTACACAGTGCTGCTGGTGCCGGTGGCGCTGGGGCTCGGTTTCACCTCGATCGGCGGGCCGATCTACCTTGCCGTCGCGCTGGTTCTGAACCTGCAGTTCCTCGGCGGGGCCTGGCAGCTGCTGCGCCGGACCGAGGCGCAGGCCGAGGCCGACGGCTATGCCGCCGAGAAGAAGGTCTTCAAGATCTCGCTCGGCTATCTCTTCCTGCATTTCGGCGCGCTTCTGATCGAGGCGGCGCTGCGTCCCTGGGGCGGTTCCTGGCAGATCCTGTCGGGGCTGGTCGGGGCATAAGGAGACATGTCCATGCGTGTCGAACATGAATTGCATCACCGCCGCCGGGGCCGCAACTGGGGGGTCGGGCTGCTGCTCGTCGCCTTCGTGGCGCTGATCTTCGGCCTCACTGTGGTCAAGACGCTTAGCCTCGGCAGCATCGTCGAGCTGGAGAAGTTCGACCATGTCGCGCGGCCGCAGCTGGTGCCGCAGGGCGGGGAGGCCGGACAATGAGCGCCGAGCAGGACCGCCGCATCCGCCGCACCGCGCTGCAGACCGTCGGCGTCGTCCTCGTGATGGGCGCTCTGGCCTGGGCGGCGGTGCCCTTCTACGACTGGTTCTGCCGGGTCACGGGCTTCGGCGGGGTCACTTCCGTGGCCGAGGCGGGCTCGGACACCGTGCTCGATCAGACCATCACCGTGCGCTTCGACGCCTCGCTCGAGCGCGGCATGCCGTGGGAGTTCAAGCCCGTCGAGCGCGAGATGGAGATCCGCATCGGCGAGACGGGGCTTGCCTTCTACGAGGCGCACAACCCGACCGACCGGCCCGTCGCGGGGCAGGCGGCCTACAACGTCGCGCCCTATTCGGCGGGCGGCTATTTCGAGAAGATCGAATGCTTCTGCTTCACCGAGCAGGTGCTGCAGCCGGGCGAGACGGTGATGATGCCGGTGAGCTTCTTCGTGGACCCCGAGATCGTCGAGGACCGCGAGGCGAAATATGTCCACGAGATCACGTTGAGCTATACCTTCTACGAGATCGACCTTCCCGAAGACACGCAGACGGCGGCACTGGCGCCGGGCAACGAGTCTTTGACACGAACCGCCGGTCAGGCGATAGAGCAGAACTGAACGAAAGGCCCGAGGGACTGACGCAATGGCGCATGAGAAGAACCACGACTACCACATCCTGGCCCCGTCCATCTGGCCGTTCATCAGCGCCATCGGCGCCTTCCTCATGCTGTTTGGCGCGGTCACATGGATGCACGGCTCCGGCCCCTGGCTGTTCCTGATCGGCCTCGCGGCGGTGCTCTACACCATGTATGGCTGGTGGGCCGACGTGGTGGGCGAAAGCCGCATCGGCGACCACACCCCGGTGGTGCGGATCGGCCTGCGCTACGGCTTCATCTTCTTCATCATGTCCGAAGTCATGTTCTTCGTGGCGTGGTTCTGGGCCTTCTTCAAGAACGCGCTCTATCCCATGGGCCCGCAAAGCCCGATGATCGACGGCACCTGGCCGCCCGAGGGGATCACCACCTTCGACCCGTGGCACCTGCCGCTGATCAACACGCTGATCCTGCTGTGCTCGGGCGCGGCCGCCACCTGGGCGCACCATGCGCTGGTGCATGAGAACAACCGCAAGGACATGCGCAACGGCCTCGCCATCGCGATCGGCCTGGGCCTGATCTTCACCGCCTTTCAGGCGCTGGAATACTGGGAAGCGCCCTTCACCTTCGGCGGCAACGTCTATGGCGGCGTGTTCTTCATGGCGACGGGCTTTCACGGCTTTCACGTGATCGTCGGCACGATCTTCCTCGCGGTCTGCCTGATCCGCTTGCAGCGCGGCGATTTCACGCCCGAAAAGCACGTCGGCTTCGAAGCGGCGGCCTGGTACTGGCACTTCGTCGACGTGGTCTGGCTGTTCCTGTTCTTCGCGATCTACGTCTGGGGCAGCTGATCGGGGCAGGGCGCCCGCGCCCGACCGATCACGGCCCATCCGATACGGACGCGCGGGCCTCTCGCGCGTCCTTTTCATTTCCGGAGACACCATGCGCCGAACGATCCTACCGCTGCTCATGGGCCTCGTCGGATGCGCCATCCTCGTCTGGCTGGGTGTCTGGCAGATGCAGCGCCTGTCGTGGAAGACCGAGATCCTCGCCGATCTCGATGCGCGCATCCTCGCGGCGCCGGTGCCGCTCTCGGGTCTCGATACCGCCGACCCGCAGGCGCAGCGCTACCTGCCCGTGGTCGCGCAAGGGCGGCTGACGGGCGAGGAACTGCACGTGCTCAGCGCCGCCGACGGGCCGGGCTACCGGGTGATCGGCGTGCTCGACACCGACCGCCGGCGGGTGATGGTGGATCTGGGCTTCGTGCCGCTCGGCGCCAAGGATCTCGGTCGCGGCGCGCTTGACGTGATGGTCACCGGCAACCTGCACTGGCCGCAGGAGGTCGACGACTGGACCCCGGCCCCCGATATGCCGGCCAACATCTGGTATGCCCGCGACGTGGCGCCGATGGCGGCGGCGCTCGGCACCGCACCCTTGATGATCGTGGCGCGGCGGCTCACGCCCGAGGTCGGAACAACCCCCATGCCGCTTGACAGCGCCGCCGTGCCGAACGACCACCTCGGCTACGCCATCACCTGGTTTTCCCTGGCCCTCGTCTGGGCCGTGATGACCGGTCTTTTCTTGTGGCGCGGCCGCCGCCCCGCCTCCTGACGTCGAAGGACAGATCCATGCGCTACGTCTCCACCCGGGGCCAGGCCCCGAGCCTCTCCTTCGAAGAGGCCATGCTCACCGGTCTTGCCCGCGACGGCGGGCTCTATGTCCCCGAGACCGTGCCGATGTTCGACCGCGGCCAGATCGCGGCGATGGCGGGTCTGCCCTACGGGGAGGTCGCCTTCCGCGTCATGCGCCCCTTCATCGGCGAGGCCTTCACCGATGACGAATTCCGCGAGCTGATCGCCAAGGCCTATGCGGGTTTCGCCCATCCTGCACGCGCGCCCCTAAAGCAGCTCGGTCCGAACCATCACCTCATGGAGCTGTTCCACGGGCCGACGCTGGCCTTCAAGGACTTCGCCATGCAGCTGATCGGCCAGCTGTTCCAGGCCTCGCTCGAACGTTCGGGCGAGCGGATCACCATCGTCGGCGCCACCTCGGGCGACACCGGCTCTGCCGCGATCGAGGCGTTCCGCGGGCTGGCCAATGTCGACGTGGTCATCCTCTACCCGCATGAGCGCATCTCGGAGGTGCAGCGTCGCCAGATGACGACCCCCTCGGAGAGCAACGTCCACACCCTCGCGGTCACCGGCGATTTCGACGATTGCCAGGCCGCGTTGAAGGACATGTTCAACGATTTCGCCTTCCGCGACGAGGTGCGCCTGGCGGGCGTGAACTCGATCAACTGGGGCCGGGTGCTGGCGCAGGTGGTCTACTACTTCACCGCCGCGACAAGCCTCGGCGCGCCGCATCGCGAGGTGGATTTTGCCGTGCCCACCGGCAATTTCGGCGACATCTATGCAGGCGACATCGCCCGCCGCATGGGGCTGAGCATCGGCAGGCTGGTGATCGCCACCAACCGCAACGACATCCTGCACCGCACCCTCCAGAGCGGCGAGCATCGCAAGTCGGGCGTCACCCCGACGATCAGCCCCTCGATGGACATCCAGGTCTCCTCGAACTTCGAGCGCGCCCTGTGGGACGCCTACGGCCGCGACGGCGCGGCGGTGGCCCAGCTCATGGACGAGCTCAAGCGCGATGGCGGCTTCGCGGTGAGCCAGGGGGCGATCGGGCGGCTGCGCGACGGCTTCGCCTCGGGCCGCGCCTCCGAAGACGAGACGCGCGAGACGATCCGCCGCATCCATGCCGAGACGGGCGAGCTCTTGTGCCCGCATTCCGCCGTGGGCGTGCATGTGGCCGAAGGGAACATGGGCGAGAACCCGATGGTGACGCTGGCCACCGCGCATCCCGCGAAGTTCCCCGACGCGGTCGAGGCCGCGACGACGATCCGGCCGCCCCTTCCAACCCGCATGGCGGGGCTGTATGACCGGCCCGAGCGGGTGACGCGCGTGGACAACGACCTCGCCGCCCTGCAATCCGTCATTCGGGAGAAGATCGCGCGGTGAGTGTTCAGCTTCACACCCTTCCCAACGGCTTTCGCATCGCCACAGAGCGGATGCCGGGGTTGAAATCCGCCGCGATCGGCATCTGGGTGCTGGCCGGTGGCCGCCACGAGACCGCCGACCAGAACGGCATCGCGCATTTCCTCGAACACATGGCCTTCAAGGGCACCAAGACGCGCTCCGCGCTCGCCATCGCCGAGGCGATCGAGGACGTGGGCGGCTACATCAACGCCTATACCTCGCGCGAGATGACCGCCTATTACGCCCGCGTGCTGGGTCAGGACGTGCCTCTGGCGCTCGACGTGATCTCGGACATCCTCTTGAATCCGGTCTTTTCCGAAGAGGAGATCGAGGTCGAGCGCGGCGTGATCCTGCAGGAGATCGGCCAGGCGCTGGATACGCCCGACGACATCATCTTCGACTGGCTTCAGGAAGAGGCCTATCCCGACCAGCCGCTGGGCCGGACCATCCTCGGCCCCGCCGAGCGGGTGGCGAAGTTCAGCCGCGCCGATCTGGCGGAGTTCACGCGGTCCCACTACGGTCCCGGCCAGCTGATCCTCTCGGCCGCGGGCGACGTGGACCACGATGAGATCGTGGCCATGGCGGAGCGGCTGTTCGGCGGCCTCGCGCCGCGCGTCACCGCGCCGATCCAGCCGCCCGCGCGCTTCATGGGTGGCGAGAAACGGGTCATCAAGCCATTGGAGCAGGTGCATTTCGCCATGGCGCTCGAGGGGCCGGACTACCGCGACCCGGCGATCTACACCGCGCAGATCTACGCCACCGCGCTCGGCGGCGGCATGTCCTCGCGGCTGTTCCAGAAGGTGCGCGAGGATCGCGGGTTGTGCTACACCATCTTCGCGCAGGCCGGGGCCTACGAGGACACCGGCATGACCACGATCTATGCCGGCACCTCCGCCGACGAGATTGGCGATCTGGCGCGGATCACCATGGACGAGATGAAGCGCGCCGCCGACGACATGAGCGAGGCCGAGGTGGCCCGCGCCCGCGCGCAGATGAAGGCCGGGATGCTGATGGGGCTGGAAAGCCCGTCGAACCGGGCCGAGCGGCTGGCGCGGATGCTGGCGATCTGGGGCCGGGTGCCGGGCGTCGAGGAGGCGGTCGAGAAGATCGACGCCGTCACCGTCGAGGCGGTGCGCGCCTTCGCCGCCCATGCGGCGGGCGGGGCGGGCAGCGCGCTTGCCCTCTACGGCCCGGCGGAAAAGGCACCGCATCTGGCGGAGCTGAAGGAAAGGCTCGCCGCCTGATGCTGGGCCAGCGCCGGCGGGTCCAGATCGAGACCGAGCGGCTGACGCTGCGCCCGCCCGCGCATGGCGATTTTCGCGCATGGGCGGCGCTGCGCGAGGATTCGGCCGCGTTTCTCACCCGGTGGGAGCCGACCTGGGCGCCCGATCACCTGACCCGGCGCGCCTTCACCAACCGCGTCTACTGGGCCCAGCGCTCGATCAGCCAGAACACCGCGCTGCCATTGTTCCTGATCCGCCGCGAAGACCAGATGCTCCTTGGCGCGATCACGCTCGACAACATCCGCCGCGGCCCGGCACAGGCCGGCACCACCGGCTACTGGATCGGCGCGCCCTTCGCGCGGATGGGTTACATGCGCGAGGCGGTGCAGGCGCTGGTGCACCACGCCTTCACCGTAATGGATCTCAGCCGGATCGAGGCGGGCTGCCTGCCCGAGAACACGCCCTCGCGCCGATTGCTGGAACGCTGCGGCTACAAATACGAGGGCGTGGCGCAAAGCTACCTGCAGATCGACGGGCGCTGGCGCAACCACGTGCTTTACGCCAATCTGCGCGCCGACAGGCGTGGCCGCACCGAGACCGGCTGACGCGACAAGGCCCCCGAGGAGACCGCCATGCTCAACCCCGCCACGCCAGAGTTTCTCGACACGCTGCGAGACAGGCTGCCCGAGGCGGCGTTCCGCACCGCCGGACCGGAGCATCTCGAAGAGCCGCGCGGCCGCTACCGGGGCGCGGGGCTGCTGCTTGCGCCGGGCTCGACAGAGGAGGTCGCGACCATCCTCAAGGCCTGCCACGCCGCGCGCATCGGCGTGGTGCCGCATGGCGGCGGCACCGGCCTCGTTGGCGGACAGGTGATGCAGGGCGGCGCGGCGCCGGTGATCCTGTCGCTGGCGCGAATGGATGCGATCAGGGATGTCTATCCCAGCGAGAATGTCATGGTTGCCGAGGCGGGCGCGATCCTCGCCGATGTGCAGCAGGCCGCGCGCGGGGCGGGGCGGATGTTCCCGCTGTCGCTCGCCTCCGAGGGCTCGGCCCGGATCGGCGGGCTGCTCGCGACCAACGCGGGCGGGCTCAACGTGCTGCGCTACGGCAATGCCCGCGCCCAGTGCCTCGGGCTCGAGGTGGTCACGGCGCAGGGCGAGGTCTGGCACGGGCTGACCCGGCTCTACAAGGACAACACCGGCTACGACCTGCGCGATCTCATGATCGGCGCCGAAGGCACGCTCGGCGTGATCACCGCCGCCGCGCTGCGCATGGCACCGGTGCCCGCGGCCTCGGGCACGGCGCTGTTCCAGGTGGCCTCGCCGCGCGCAGCGCTCGACCTGCTGGCGCTGGCACGCGACCGCGTGGGCGACAATGTCACCGCCTTCGAGCTGATGCACCGGCAGGGGCCGGAGTTCCTGATCGAGGCGGGGTTGGAGGCGCGGGTGCCGCTCGACCCGCTGCCCGAATGGATGGTGCTGGTGGAGCTGGGCCTGCCCGAAGGGCTCGCCCCGGAGGACAGCCTCGCCGCGATCTTCGAGGCGGCGGTGGAGCAGGGGATCTCCGAGGATGGCGTCATCGCCTCCTCGCAGGCGCAGGCCGAGGCGCTCTGGGCAATCCGCGAGACGATCCCGGAAGCCAACCGCCGGATCGGCTCGATCTCCTCGCATGACATCTCGGTGCCGCTCTCGGCGCTGCCCGATTTCATCGCGCGGGGCGGCCCGGCCTTGCAGGCGCTGGGAGAGGTGCGGATCAATTGCTTCGGCCATCTGGGCGACGGCAACCTGCATTACAACGTCTTCCCGCCCGAGGGCCGCGACCGGGGCGATTACGAGGATATCAGGCCGAAGGTGAAGGAGGTCGTCCACGACCTCGCCCATGCCTTCGGCGGCTCGGTCAGCGCAGAGCACGGGATCGGCCGGCTCAAGGTCGGCGATCTGGAGCGCTACGGCGATCCGGTGAAGCTTACCATGATGCGGGCGATCAAGGCTGCGCTCGATCCGAACGGCATCCTCAACCCCGGTGCGGTGCTGCGCGGCTGAGGTCGGATTTGCGTATTTGGAGAAAGATGAACGAGGGAGGCGCGCCCCATGGTTCATGTTCCCTCAAATACGCAAATCCCGCCGACGATCCCGAGGGCCTTGCTGCGGATGAAGCGCCTCAGTCGCCCGCATAGGCGCAGAGTGCCTCGACCCGGTGCCCGAGCCCTTCGAGCAACTTGCGACCGCCAAGATCCTCAAGATCGATGACGAAGGCACAGGCCACCACTTTGGCACCCAAGCGCTCGATCAGCTTGATGCCCGCCTCCGCGGTGCCGCCAGTGGCGAGAAGATCGTCGACCAGCAGCACCTTCTGCCCCTCGTGCAGCGCGTCGTCATGCAGCTCGACCTCGGCCTCGCCGTATTCGAGCTTGTAGGACTGGCCGATGGTCTTTCCCGGCAGCTTGCCCTTCTTGCGGATCGGCACGAAGCCGGTGCCGAGCCGGTCGGCCAGCGCGCCACCCAGGATGAAGCCGCGCGCTTCCAGCCCCGCGACGGTGTCGATCTCGAGCCCCTCGCAGGCCGCGACCAGCCCCTCGATGGCAAGGCGCAACCCGTCGCGATCGGCGAAGAGCGTGGTGACATCGCGAAACATGATCCCCTCGTGCGGGAAATCGGGGATCGTGCGGATGTAGTCGGTCACATGGGCCATGACGGCTCCTGTCTGGGGGCGCGGCGCGTGGGCCGGGGCGTCTCTGGTCTCGGGCCCGGGGGCGGGCGGCGCGTTGATAATGCGCATGTGGCGCGTTGCGAACCCCGATTCGGGGAAACGGCGCGTTTGCGGGTTCCGTCAGCCGCGCGGCTGGGCTATGCCGCCACCGCAGCCCGAAGACCCAGCAATCGAAAGTGAGCCGATGAGCCGATCTCCCCTGGCCATGGTGGCCGATGCCGTTTCCTCCGAAAACGCCCCGGCGTTGCCGAGATCGGCCGCCGATTACAAGACCGAGATCCTCTCGGGCCTCACCGTGGCCCTCGCGCTCGTGCCCGAGGCGGTGGCCTTCGCCTTCGTTGCCGGGGTGAACCCTCTGGTCGGTCTCTATGCCGCCTTTCTCGTCGGCATCATCACCGCGCTGATCGGCGGGCGGCCCGGCATGATCTCCGGCGCCACCGGCGCGCTCGCGGTCGTCATGGTCAGCCTCGTGGCGGATCACGGGGTCGAATACCTCTTTGCCACCGTGGTGCTGATGGGCATCCTGCAGGTGCTCGCGGGCGTCTTCCGGCTGGGCAAGTTCATGCGCCTCGTGCCGCATCCGGTGATGCTCGGCTTCGTCAACGGGCTCGCGATCGTCATCGGCCTGTCGCAGCTTGAACAGTTCCATGATCCGTCCACGGGCGGCTTCCTGTCGGGCTTTCCGCTGGTGCTGATGCTGGGGCTCGTGGCGCTGACCATGTTCATCATCTGGGTCATGCCGCGTTTCACCCGCGCGATCCCCGCGCCGCTCGCCGCGATCGGCATCGTCGCGGCGCTGGTGATCGGCTTCGGCCTGCCGGTGCCGCGCGTGGGCGATCTGGCGCAGATCTCGGGCGGGCTGCCCGAGTTCTCGATCCCGCTGGTGCCGCTGAACTTCGAGACCTTCGGCATCATCCTGCCCTATGCGCTGATCCTCGCCGCGATCGGCCTGATCGAGAGCCTGCTGACGCTCAACCTCGTGAGCGAGATCACCGGCAAGCGCGGCGGCGCGAGCCAGGAATGCGTGGCCCAGGGCATCGCCAACGTCGTCACCGGCTTTTTCGGCGGCATGGGCGGCTGCGCGATGATCGGCCAGTCGATGATCAACGTCTCCTCGGGTGGACGCACGCGCCTCGCCGCGGCCTCCGCCGCGATCTTCCTGTTGTGCTTCATCCTCTTCGCCGCCCCGGTGATCGAGCAGATCCCGCTCGCCGCACTGGTCGGGGTGATGTTCATGGTCGTGATCGGCACCTTCGCCTGGAACACCTTCCGCGTGATGCGTCGGGTGCCGCGGGTCGACAGCGTGGTAATCGTGCTGGTGACGGTGATCACCGTGCTGACCGACCTCGCCACTGCCGTCGTCGCGGGTGTGATCGTCTCGGCCCTGGCCTATGCCTGGCAGAACGCCACCCGGATCGGCGCGCGCACCTTCCGCACCGATGACGGCGCCAAGGTCTACAAGGTGCAGGGGCCGCTCTTCTTCGGCTCGGCCGACGGCTTTTCCGAGCTGTTCCAGGTCGAGGCCGATCCCGAGCACGTGATCGTCGATTTCGAGCACAGCCGCGTGGCCGACCAGTCGGCGCTGGCCGCGATCGAATCCATGGCCGATCGCTACACCAAGGCGGGCAAGCGGCTGGTGCTGCGGCATCTGTCGCCCGACTGCCACGCGCTCCTTCGCCGCGCGGGCCAGCTCGTGGTCGAGAGCGACGACGATCCCGCCTACGGCGTCGCGGTCGATTACGACGTGCAGCCCGGCGCGCTGGGCGGCGGGCACTGAGACACGGGCCTGCGCCGTCAGGTGAGAAACGAAAGAGGGGCGGCCCACCGGGCCGCCCCTCTTTCGTTCAGGCCCTGATCGGTGCCGGCGTCACTGCCCCGGCCGGGTCAGGCTGAACAGTTCGGTCACGCGGGAATAATCGCGGTAGCCCAGCCGTGCGAGCGGCTGGAAGGCGGTGACGTCGAAGCGGCCCTCGCGGATGCAGTCGTCGCGCATGTGCACGCCCGTCACCTCGCCGATGGCCATGAAGTTGTGGTCGCCTTCCAGATCCACGATCTTCACCAGCCGGCATTCGAGCGAGGCGGGGGCATTCGCCACGCGCGAGCAGGCGATGGTCTGGCACTCGGCCCGGTCGATGCCGGCGCAGGCGAACTCGTCCTCCTCCTTGGGCCATGGCCCCGAGGTCGCGTTCATCGCGTCGCGCGCGGCGTATTCGACGATGTTGACGCAAAACTGCCCCGTCTCGCGGATGTTGAACATCGAATCCTTCGACCAGGGCCGGTCCTCCTTGGCCGAGGTCGAGGCGAACATCACCTGCGGCGGGACATAGGCCACGGCGTTGAAGAAGGAGTAGGGCGCGAGGTTTTCGCTGCCATCGGGCCCACGCGTCGAAACCCAGGCGATGGGGCGGGGCGAGACGATGGCATTGAAGGGGTTGTGCGGCAGGCCGTGGCCGTCCTCGGGGCGGTAGAACATGGGTTTCCTCCTAGATCGCGCCAAGACCTAGCGGGCGGGACGGGGCGGGTCCAGCGATGGGGTGAGTTTGCACCGCCCCCCGGCCATGCTAGGCCGCGCGCGCGGCGTCCATCGCCGCTGGGGAAAGGGACGACGCATGGCCGAGATCGCGCGAGAGCAGCCCGGCGACCATCACGAGGTCGAGGCGCTCTACGACCTGTGCTTCGCACCCGGCCGCGAGGCGCTCTCCTCCTACCGGCTGCGCGACGGGGTGCCGCCCGCGGCCGATCTGTGCCTCGTCGCGCGGGGGCGGGCGGGCGAGGCCGCGGGCGCGATCCGGACATGGCCGGTGTGCATCGGCGATGCGGCGGCGCTGCTCCTCGGCCCGATCGCCGTGCATCCGACGCGGCAGGGCGAGGGGCTGGGCGGGCTGATGATCTTCGAGGTGCTGGAGCGCGCGCGCGCGCTCGGCCATCCGCGCATGATGCTGGTGGGCGACGCGCCCTATTATGGCCGCTTTGGTTTCGCGCGGCTCGACGGCGTGATCATGCCGCCGCCGACCAACCCCGAGCGGGTGCTGGGCATCGCGCTGCGCGAGCGGGCCTGGGACGGCATCGAGGGCGAAGTCACGCCGGCCCGGGAGAAGAGACCGGATTGAAATTCCGGTCCCGCACCCCAACTATGCGCGCATGAGCACCCCCATGCGCGAGATCAACCCCGACACCCCGGCCGAACCGCTCGACGAGGATATCCGCGCCGAAATCTCGGCGCTGGCCACGCGGCAGGCGCGCGCGGGCCGGGGGCTGATGCGGATCGTCAACCTCGCGGGCGACCGGGTCGAGAACGGGATGCGGTTGCTGCCCAAGCCCGCGCGGGCGCGGATCGAGACGGCCGCGCGGGCTGCGCTGTCGCGCAGCTACGACCTCGCGTCGCGGACGCGGG